>DASWMG010000107.1:0-10396 GCA_036399875.1 Solirubrobacterales bacterium | reverse complement strand
GCCGTCGCCGGCCTCGCCGACGTGACCATCGGCGAGACCCTCGCCGATCCGGCCGACCCGCGCCCGCTGCCGGTGATCGCCGTCGACGAGCCCTCGCTCTCGATGGTGGTCGGAATCAACACCTCGCCGCTGGCCGGCACCGAGGGCAGCAAGCTGACCGCGCGGCAGATCCGCTCCCGCCTCGACGCCGAGCTGGTCGGCAACGTCTCGATCCGCGTCCGCGACACCGAACGCCCCGACGCCTGGGAGGTGCAGGGGCGCGGCGAGCTGCAGCTGGTCGTGCTACTCGAGATGATGCGCCGGGAAGGCTTCGAGCTGACCGCCGGCCAGCCGCGGGTGATCACCCGCGAGATCGACGGCAAGGTGCACGAGCCGGTCGAGCGCCTCACGGTCGACGCGCCCGAGGAGCACGTCGGCGCCATCACCCAACTGCTCGCCGGCCGCAAGGGCCGGCTCGAGCAGATGGTCAACCACTCGACCGGCTGGGTGCGGATGGACTACCTGGTGCCGGCGCGCGGCTTGATCGGGCTGCGCACCGAGTTCCTGACCGAGACCCGCGGCGCCGGCCTCCTGCACCACGTCTTCGACCGCTGGGAGCCCTGGGCGGGCGAGCTGCGCACCCGTGCCACTGGTTCGCTGGTCGCCGACCGCCGCGGTGCCAGCGCCAGCTACGCGCTCCTCGGCCTGCAGGAGCGCGGCACCCTCTTTGTCGGGCCGGGCGAGGAGGTCTACGAGGGGATGATCGTCGGCGAGAACGCCCGCGCCGACGACCTCGACGTCAATGCGATCAAGGAAAAGCAGCAGACCAACATGCGGGCGGCCAGCGCCGACGTGCTCGTTCGCCTCTCGCCGCCGAAACGTCTCTCGCTCGAGGCGGCGCTGGAGTTCCTGCGCGACGACGAGTGCGTCGAAGTGACGCCCGAGTCGGTGCGGCTGCGCAAGGTCGAGCTCGACAAGACGCGGCGCCAGAAGGCGGCGCGTCAGGGCACTCGGGTCGCCTGAGCGTCAGGCCGCGGGGGGCGCCATGGGCGGCTCGCCCGGCGCGACCGTCGCGCCGGCCTCGCGACCGCCGCCGAGGTCGAAGTACATGATGCTGACGGCGAGAGCGAAGATCGGCGCGGTGACCGCGTTGGCGATGATCGAGGCGACGTAGGCAGCGGCATCGCTGTCGCCGATCGCCGCCGCGACGATGCCGAGGACGATGCCGACGCCGAGCACGATCAGCAGGACGACCAGGAGCGTCGCGAAGACCGACCAGCCCTCTCCCTTGACCAGCCGCCAGCTACGACGGAACGCCTCGATCGGCCCGACACGCTCGACGACGATCGCCGGCGGGCCCAGGGACCAGAAGGTGAGCAGGAAGAGCCCGGGGACGACCAGCAGGAGGAACCCGATGCCGACCCCGATTGCGTAGAGAATGCCGAAGACGATCAGCGGCAGGATCGCCGGAGCCGCTGCCGAAAAGAGATCGCCGACCGTGTCGTCGCGGCGACCGTCGCGCACGTCCTGGACCAGCTTGACGACGAACCCGGTGTAGAGGGCATGGCCGGCAAGCCCAATCAGGGCGCCGATCAAGGCGAGGGCGACGCTGTCCGTATTTTCGAGCAGCGCCGACAGCAATCCGACGACCAGGAACACGGCGATCGCGCTGCCGAGCAGCGCGCCGAGGTTGTCGCGGTAAATCGAGAAGGCCTCGCCGACGACATCGCCGGCGCTGACGCCCTTGGCGGGCAGGCTGGACGAGGCTGGATCCATCGCTGGCGATCCTAGGGGCGCCGCTGGACGGATCCCGGCAGCGGCCGGAAAAAGAGCCGCCGACCCGGAGGCCGGCGGCTCGGAGCCGCGGAGACCTGCCGCGACCTAGACCGTCGCGGCGGCCTGAGCGGCCTGGCTGTCCTCGGCCGCCTTCGCCTTCGCTTCGGCCTCCGGAGTCGGCTCGTTGGCCTGGCGCGGCAGCAGCACTTCTTTGGCGATCACGAGGCGCTGAATCTGGCTGGTGCCCTCGTAGAGCTGCATGATCTTCGCGTCGCGCATCAGTTTCTCGACCGGGTACTCCTTGATGAAGCCGTAGCCGCCGTAGACCTGGACGGCGTCGACAGTGATCTCCATCGCCGAGTCGGCGGCGAAGCGCTTGGCCATCGAGGAGACCTTGCTGTTGCGCACGCCCTGGTCGAGCAAGATCGCCGAGTTCCAGACGAGCAGGCGGGCCGCCTCGACCTTGGTCGCCATGTCGGCGATCATGAACTGGATCGCCTGGTGCATCGCGATCGGCACCCCGAACTGGACCCTTTCTTTGGAGTACTCGGTCGAGTACTCGAGGGCGGCGCGGCCGATCCCGACGGCCATCGCGGAGACGCCCGGCCGCGTGCGGTCGAGCGTCATCATCGCCAGCTTGAAGCCCTTGTTTTCCTCGGCGAGGAGGTTCTCGGCCGGGACCTCGACTTCGTCGAAGGAGATGGTCGCGGTGTTGGAGGCCCGCTGCCCCATCTTGTCCTCCTTCTTGTCGACCGTGACCCCCGGGGAATCGGCGTCGACGACGAAGGCGCTGATGCCACGGTGGCCGGCCTCCGGATCGGTCTTGGCGTAGACCGTGAAGTAGTCGGCGTAGCTGCCGTTGGTGATGAAGCACTTGGAGCCGGTGAGGACGTACTTGTCGCCCTTCTTGACGGCGCGGGTCTTCATCCCGGATACGTCGGAGCCGGCGTCGGGCTCGGTCAGGCAGAAGGACGCCAGCTTGGGCTCCTCGGCGAGCATTCCGAGGTACTTCTTTTTGGTCTCCTCGGAGCCGCCGAGCGTGATCGGCGCCGAGGCGAGGCCGTTGGCCATCAGCGAGGTGCCGATGCCGGAGCAGCCCCAGCCCATCTCCTCCTCGATCAGGCAGCCCGAGAGGTAGTCGAGGCCGGGACCGCCGTAGGCCTCGGGGATGTGGGTGTTCATCAGGCCCACTTCCCAAGCCTTGTCGATGATGTCCTGCGGCCAGGTGCCCTCTTTGTCGTACTCCCAGGCGACCTTGCGGATCTCTTTCTCCGCGAAGTTGTGCGCCAGCTCGCGCAGATCCTTCTGCTCGTCGGTCAGGGTGAAGTCAACCACTGCTCGAAGCTCCTTTTTTCGGTGGGAGTGGCCTTGGGGCGGCCGATCACGGACCCGATTGACTGGTCAGTCAACCAGCTCGAAGGGTACCAGGCGTACCCTTGGCAAATGGCTCTTGCGCTCGGCGCGATAGCGATCCAGAGCGGCTACGTCCTGGCGGCTATCACGCTGCTGGCGCTACCGATCGCCGCGATCGCCTTCGCCCGCTCCGGACCGGCCTGGCGCAGCATCGGCAAGGGACCGCTCTCGATCGAGCAGGAGCTGCCGCCGCCGCGGGTGGGCGGCGGCGAGCCACCCGTCGACCCGGAGGTGCAGGCGGCGGAGGCGCGGCAGATGCTGGAGGCACGGTCCTTTCGCCGCCAGCGGCGCGGCGAACCGGCCCTGGACGTCGACGCCGAGGTGGCGCGAGTCCTCGAGGCGCCCGGCGCCCGGCCCGGAATCGACGAGGCGCTGCGGACCGAGGTCCGGGAGCTGGTCGTCGCCCGCAACGAACGCCGCATGCGCGCCGGCGAGGAGCCGCTTGACGTCGAGGCCGAGGTGGAGCGGCAGCTCGGCGATCTCATAGGATTCGGCGACTGATGGCGGGCGACAACGTCTACGAAGTCGAGGAGCTCCTCGTGCAGCCGGGGACCTACTTCAACCCGCAGACCGAGGTGGTGGTCGTCGTCGACGACTCCGCCTCGCTCGATCAGGAGGTCTTCAACCTGGAGGCCTACGAGGGCGTCGATTGGGTGCGCATCTCCGACGACGTCCCGATCGACGAGGACGCCCGCGACGAGGCGCTGGAGCGCTTCCAGACCGACCACCACCCCGCCGCGGCCCCCTCGGTCTCCCCGACCGCGCTCGAAGAGGTCGACGACGACTTCGGGGACGACGAGGACGAAGACCCCCCGGAGCCGCTGCCCGGCGAGGGCGACGAGTCCGAGTCCGGCGACTAAGAGTTCACGGAATTCTTAGGAAGTGCGCGCCACGGGCGCGATCGGCGCCGGCGTCGTCACGGCTTCGGGGCGGCGCCTGGGGAGTCTTTTGTCTGTGCTCGGACCTCGCGATTCGGTACCTTGGGTCCATATGAATCCCGCCCGTTCTGGATTTCGCAGCTTGTCGCCTTTCTCATACTGACCGGAGGAACGCTGGCGGTGGGCGGTTCGGAATTGGGGACGTTCCCGGTCATGGTTGCTTCCTTTGGCATTGGCATCACCCTCTTCCACAAGCTGGAAGACAGGGAGAAGCGCCGCGAGGCGGCGCAAGCTGGTCCCCAGGCGACGCCGGCAGCGGATTGCTAGCTTCCCGCCCCGTGCTCGAAGCAGGCGACGCCGCGCCCGACTTCACGCTGCCCGACCAGGACGGCAACGAGGTCAAGCTCTCCGACCTGCGCGGGCAGACGGTCGTCCTCTACTTCTACCCCCGCGCCGATACGCCCGGCTGCACGACCCAGGCCTGCGGCGTCCGCGACCGCGGCGACGAGTACGGCAAGGCGGGGGCGCGCGTTCTCGGCGTCTCGCCCGACTCGGTGGCGGACGTCAAGAAGTTCGCCGACAAGTACGGGCTCGACTTCACGCTGCTGGCCGACGCCGACCATGCCGTCGCCGACGCGTACGGCGCCTGGGGCGAGAAGTCGATGTACGGCAAGAAGTACTGGGGCGTGCGGCGGGCGACCTTCCTGATCGACGCCGACGGCACGATCGCCAAGGTCTTCCCCAAGGTCTCGCCGAAGACGCACGACGACGTTGTGCTCGAGGCGCTGGCCGAGCTCGCCGCCGCCTAGCTCAGTCCTAGGCCGTAGCCGCGACCACGACGATGTAGGTCGCGTACAGCGCGAACCAGGCGATCACGACCGGTAATGCGAAGCGGTCGCGCCGGTGCAGGACCTCGTAAGCGAGGAACCCGCCAATCAGGCCGAGCACGATGGAGAAGGTCGCGTTGAAGCTGAGCTCCCAGTCGGTGAAGATCAGGCCGATCCCGATCGGGATCGTCGACTGGAAGACCATCGCGCCGGTGATGTTGCCGAGCGCCAGCGAATCCTTGCCCTCGCGCACCCAGAAGAAGCTGTTGACCTTCTCGGGCAGCTCGGTCGCCAGCGGGGCCAGGATGAGCGCGAGGACAACCGCCTCGACTCCAAGCGACTCGGCGATGTGCAGCAGCTCCTCGACGAAGAGGTGGGCGCCGCCGACCATTGCGCCGAGGCCGACCAGCAACTGCATGACGCAGATCCAGAGCGGCGGGTCGGTGCGGAGCTCCGAACGCCGCTCGAAGATCAGAGGGTCGAGCGTGCCGTGCTCCTGCACATCGCCGCCCCCGAGCAGGGTGCGGCGCACGTAGACGACGTAGGCGAGGATGACGACGATTCCGACCGGGATCCGCAGCGGGTCGGGCGCCCCCCAGGCCATCGCCAGCGCGACGGCAAAGAAGATCAGGAAGAAGACGAGGTCGCGCTCCAGGGTCGGCGAGTGGGCGTCGAGCCGCAGCCTCGTCTCACGCCGCTCCCGGTAGAGGTAGGCGAAGAGGCCGACCAGCCCCATCGCCAGGGTCGCGAGCAGGAAGGGGGCGCCGACGATCGCGCCGATCGCCACCTGGTCGGCTCCCTCCTTGGCGCCGATCAGGGCGACGATCGCGATCAGGGTCTCCGGCATCGCGGTGCCGACGGCGGCCAGGAGGCTGCCCACCGCCCCTTCGCCCAGTTTCAGCCGGTGGCCGATCCACTCGACGGCGTTGGTGAAGAGGAGGGCGCCGGCGAGGATGACGGCAAAGCTCACGACCAGCAGCACGAATTCCACGGCGGTGAGCCTATGTGACGCGAGCGGCGGTGGCCGTCAGGCGTGGTCCGGTCAGCCGGCCAGTCGGGTGCACTTCTGCAGGTCGACCGGCGTGGTCGCTTCGCCGAGGCACTTCAGGTACTTCTGCTGGTTGGCCTGGCCGGAGCCACCCGCGGCGGCGCTGCCGAGGCCTTCGATCAGCTCCGCGAGGCCTTCCCCTTCGAGCAGGCCGAGCAGTTCGAGCGGGTTGACGCCGAGCTTGAAGAAGAGGTCGTTGAGGGGCTTCGCCCCCTCGGGCGCCGAGATCTCCTGCTCCTCGTTGACCCCGGCGAGCGTCAGCTCGAAGTCGATCGTCGCGCGCCGCGGGCCGCCACCGGAGCGCTGCCGCGGTTCGACCTCGAGCGAGGCGACGATCCGGCGGACGATGTCGTCCTCGCCGACGTAGACGTCGACGTGGGCGCTTTTCAAGCCTTCCTCCAGTTCTTTCTGCGCCGACTTGACCTCTTTGCGCGAGGGCAC
Source organism: Solirubrobacterales bacterium (assembly GCA_036399875.1). Taxonomy (GTDB): domain Bacteria; phylum Actinomycetota; class Thermoleophilia; order Solirubrobacterales; family 70-9; genus VRUE01. Next base: position 4,034 of record DASWMG010000107.1, on the reverse strand, counting down.
CTCGTCCACCGCCGCGACCTGCGATTTGCAGGCCGGGTCTTCGGCGACGTCCAGCAGCGCGTCGAGCGCCGCGGGGACGTCGAGATTGCCGCTCACCTTGGTGGTGTCCGTGCCCGCGACCTCGGCCCCTTCGCCGCCGCGCAGGTTGTCAACCAGGTCGCTGACCGGGATCTCGCCGACCGCTCGCTGGCAGCCGGTCCTGTCGGGCGCCTGGTTTTCTTTGCCGACTTCGGTCGGGAAGACGACCGATTCGGCGAAGCTGAAGGTGCCGGGATCGACTTCGTACTCGGTGCCTTCGTAGTTGACGTAGGCGGTGTTGGGCATCAGCACCAGGCCGCCTTCGAAGTCCACGTCCTCGCCGCCGATCGAGCCGGTCGCCGAAGCGTCGAGGTCGAGCTGCGGCAGGTCGCCTTTGGCGCCGCCCTGGAACGGGCCGGAAACGCTGACGTCGAGGTCGCCCCCTTCTTTGCCGGGGGCGTCGACGACGAACGAGAGGTCGAGGTCGCCGCTCTCGATCCCCTTCAGGGTGGCCGCGTCGATCGTCTCCCGCGGATCGCCGCCACCACCGCCCTCGTCCCCTCCGCATGCGGCCAGCGCCATCGCGGCGACCAGCGCGGCGAGAACGGATACGAGACGAAGTCGGCTCAACTCAGGGCCTCCTGGCGGTTGCTTGACGACCGGATCGTAAACGCTAAGCAAACTTCATCGCGCTCGCTCGATCTGAGGGGGAGTGCTCTCGGTCAGGTTGACGAGGAGCGGCAACAGGAAAGCACCGAGGAAGACCAGCGCGATGCCGACGGCGACCAGCCGGTTCGAGCCTGCGAGGTGGCCGAGAATCCCGAGCGCGAATCCGGCCAGCAGCAGTACGACGTAGGGCAGGCCGCTCTGCGGCAGCAGGGCGACGACGTGAAGCGCGAGCTCGACCACGGGCGCTGATTATCATCGCCGGATGGCTGCCGCACCGGAGTCCGTCGCCGAGACCAAGGAGGCGCTGGCGCGCGCCGAGTACCTCGCCGACGAGTCGGCGGCGCTGGTCTCCTTCCTCGCCCAGCGCCTTGGCAAGCCGGTCCTGGTCGAGGGCCCGGCCGGTGTCGGCAAGACCGAGCTGGCCAAGGCGCTCTCGCGCGCCACCGGCCGCGAGCTGATCCGCCTCCAGTGCTACGAGGGACTCGACGAGGCGAAAGCGCTCTACGAGTGGAACTACCGCAAGCAGCTGCTGCGCATCCAGGCCGGCGGCGAGTCCGGCTGGGAGGACGTGCACGGAGACATCTTCAGCGAGGAGTTCCTGCTGGAGCGACCGCTGATGCAGGCGATCGCCAGCGAGGAGCCCGTCGTCCTGCTGATCGACGAGATCGACAAGACCGACCAGGAGTTCGAGGCGATGCTGCTTGAGCTGCTCTCCGACTTCCAGATCACGATCCCGGAGCTGGGGCAGGTCAGCGCCACGACGATGCCGCTCGTCGTCCTCACCTCGAACAACTCGCGCGAGCTGACCGAGGCGCTAAAGCGCCGCTGCCTCTACCTCTGGCTCGACTACCCCGACCTCGAGCGCGAGATGGAGATCGTGCGCCTGCACGCGCCGGAGCTGCCCGAGGCGCTGACGCGGCGCCTGGTCGAGGTGGTGCGGATGGTCCGCGCGCTCGACCTGAAGAAGCCGCCCTCGATAGCGGAGACGATCGACTGGGCGCGGACGCTGCTGCTGATGGGCGCCGACCACATCGACCGCAAGACCTTCGAGCAGTCGATGTCGATCATCGTCAAGCACCGGACCGACATCGACCTGGTAGCCGAGCGGGTCGGGGTGAAACTTGCCGACGCCGTTCGGCCCCAGGGCTGAGACGGGCCCGCCCGGGCTCGCCGCCAAGCTGCTCGGCTTCTGCGAGGAGCTGCGCAGCGAGGGGGTCGCGGTGGGGACCTCGGAGATCCTCGACGCCTTCTCGGCGCTCGAACAGGTTCCCTGGACCTCTCACGACGACTTCCGCGAGGCGCTGGCGACGACGATCGCCAAGTCGCAGGAGGATCGCCGCCTCTTCGAGCTGCTCTTCGAGCGCTGGTTCTTCCGCGCCGCCGAGGCGGAGGCGGTCGAGCGCGGGATCGGCGAGCGGGGCGAGGGCGGCGACGGGGCCGAGCGGCTCGACATAGACCAGCTGCGCGATCAGATCCGCGACGCGATCGCCGAGGGCGACGACGGCGAAATGCGCGACCTGGCGCGGCTGGCGATCGCCGCCTTCGGCCGCGAGGGCGAGGGGTCGGGGGTGGTCGGCGTCGACGTGCAGCGGATCCGCCGCACGCTGGGGCTCTCGACCGGCGCCCAGCAGGGCGACGCCGCCAGCGGCGAGCGGCCGCCGATCGACCGCGAGGAGCTGAGCCGCTTCGAGCGCCACCTGCGCCGCGAGCTGGAACGCGACCTGATCGAGCGCACGCAGACGCTCCCCCCATCCCGGCCGCTGGCTGAGCTCGACCGCGCTCTACCGACCAGCCCGACCCAGGACCTGGCGGCGGTCCACCGCGCCGTCTCCCAGATGAAGCGGCGGCTAGCGACGCTGGGACACGAGCAGCGGGGGCGGCGCAAGGGGCAGACCGTCGACGTGCGCCGGACGATGCGGGCCTCCCTGGAGACCGGCGGCGTGCCGCTGCGCCTGCGCTACCGGCCTAAGCGGCCGCGGCGGCCGGAGATCTACGTCCTCTGCGACGTCTCGACCTCGGTCACCTCGGCCAGCGTCTTCTTCCTCTCGGTCCTGCACGCGCTGCACGACTCGTTCCGCAAGCTGCGCAGCTTCGTCTTCATCGAGCGGATCTCAGAGGTCACCGAGGTCTTCGAGCACGAGCGCGACTTCCGCGAGATCGCCCGGCGGATATCCAGCGAGGGCGGCGTCGCCGACGTCTCCGGCTACACCGACTACGGCCGCGTCTGGCTCGAGTTCCTCACCGAGATCTCAGACGACCTCGACCCGCGCTCGACCGTGATCGTGCTCGGCGATGCCCGCACCAACGGGCGCGAGCCCCACGCGGAGGTCTTCGCCCGGATAGCCGAGCGCGCCGGCCGCCTCTTCTGGCTCAACCCCGAGCCGAAGCTCTACTGGAACTACGGCGACTCGGTGATGGCCGCCTACGAGCGCCACTGCGACGGCGCCTTCGAGTGCTGGACCACCCGCCATCTCGAGACCTTCGTCAACGTCGTCGCCGGCGGCGTGCCGGCGGGGGACGCCAGCTAGGAAGAGGACGGCTCGCCGCTTCGTTCCTGGCGTCGGAACTCGCGGTCGTTGAGCACGTTGAGCAGAATAATGCTGCCAAAGAACGCGAATCCCGGAACGACGTAGTTCCCGATTTCAGAGTCGTGGAAGAGAAAGCCACCGACGGTCAGGACAAGTACCGCCGCCGCAGAAGACAGATAGAGGTTCCGCCTGATTGCCGGCGTGATGGTCATCGCACCACCAGATCATAGAGCAGACAAAAGCATCCCACGAGACCGCCGTGGAAAGTGGTCGTCACGGCTTTCACCTCTACCACTCCGCGGCTCCTTCGCATGAGCACCTCCCTGGAAGCCGCGAGGAACGCCGCGACCGCGGTCCCCGCTACCACCGAAGTGGCAAGCCTTTCGAGCAGTGCCGTGGCCGTGCCGACGTCCGCGAAAACGAACATGCGCCGGATGCTGCACGACCCCGGCGCGCGCGTGGCGCGCAGAAATCAAATCCTCTGAGGCGTCTTTGCGCCGAAACCGCGACGGCCGCTAGCGCGCGGCCCAGGCGTCGGGCTGGGAGACCAGGTTCTCGACGATCGCCGGCAGGTGGTCGGAGACGAGGTCGGCGAGCGTGACGTGCTCCAGCACCGCTCGCAGGTTTGCCCGGACGGCGATCCAGACCTCCTGCAGGTGCTCGGCGTGGCCGCGGTACTCGATCGACTCCGGCGGCGAGGACTGGACGTGGGCAATCGGGCCCTCTACCGCGCGGACGACGTCAGCGATCGAGATCTCCTCCGCCGGCTTGGCCAGCCAGTAGCCGCCCTTGGCGCCGCGGCGGGCGCGGACGATGCCG
>DASWMG010000106.1:0-3264 GCA_036399875.1 Solirubrobacterales bacterium | reverse complement strand
CGCCTCGTTGGCCGCGCCCATCGCCTCGACCAGGCGCTCGGGCCCGCTGCGACCACCGAGCCGCTCGAGCTGGCTCAGCGCGTAGGCGATCAGGATTCCGCCCGAGGAGGGCGGCGGGTTGGTCAGCACCTCGGCGCCGCGGAACGGGACCCGGATCGGCTCCCGCTCGATCGCCTCGTACTCGGCCAGGTCGGTGGGGCCGAGCGTGCCGCCGTGCTCGCGCACGAAGCCGCTCAGCGCCGCGGCGACCTCGCCCTGGTAGAACGGCTCCGCGCCCTCCGCGGCGAACCGCTCCAGCGCGTCGGCCAGCTCGGGAAAGCGGAAGACGTCGCCCTCGCGCAGCGGCCGTCCCTCGGGCGCGTAGAGTGCCCGCGTCTCCTCCAGGCGCTCGTGGATCGGCCAGAGGATGTCCAGGATGTAGCCCTGCTCGGCGTTGACGGGTGCGCCCTCGCGGGCGACCCGGATGCCCGGCGCCGCCAAGTCCGCCAGCGGCGCCGAGCCGAAGCGATTCAGCGCCTGCTCGAGGCCGGCGGCGGTCCCAGGGACCCCGCAGGACGCGGGCCCGACGTAGAACGTCTGGGAGGTGTCGGCGTCAAAGCGAACGACCACGGGCGCCAGCTCGACCCCGCGCTCGGCGCCGTCCGTTCCGGGCGCGGCGACGAAGAAGTCGATCAGCGTCGTCCCCGCGCCACGGTGGACCATCATGAATCCGCCGGCGCCGAAGCCGGTCAGCGGGCTCTCCACCGCGAAGGAGGTCAGCACCGCGCAGACGGCGGCGTCGACGGCATTGCCGCCCTCGCGCAGCACCTGGGCGCCCGCCTCGGCGGTGATCGGGTGCCCGGCGGCGACGACCCCGTTCATCGGGGCGGTGCGGCTAGCCGGGGAGGAACTCGGGGACGTCCAGGGAGCTCAACTCGCCCGCTTTCTCGTTGCGCGGGGCGCGGCCGGCGTCCTTGGTGCGGCGGATGGTCGGCTCGGCGACGCGGCGCGGCGGCGCCGAGCGGCCGTCGAAGCGGGTGGCGACAACGGTGACCCAGACCTGCTCGCCCAACTCCTCGTCGATGTTGGCGCCGAAAATGATGTTGGCGTCGGGGTGGGCGGCCTCGCCGACCAGCTTCGCGGCTTCGCTCACCTCGACCAGCGAGAGGTCGGGGCCGCCGGTGATCGAGAGCAGGATCGCCCGGGCGCCGTCCATCGAGGTCTCCAGCAGCGGCGAGGAGATCGCTTTTTCGGCGGCGAGCACGGCGCGGTTCTCGGGGCCGCTCCCCATGCCGATTCCGAGCAGCGCCCGGCCGGCTTCCGACATGATCGTGCGCACATCGGCGAAGTCGAGGTTGATGACGGCCGGCAGCGTGACCAGGTCGGAGATGCCCTGGACGCCCTGGCGCAGAACGTCGTCGGCGACCTGGAAGGCCTCGACCATCGAGGTCTGCTGGTCGAGCACTTCGAGCAGGCGGTCGTTGGGGACGACGATCAGCGTGTCGACCTCGGCGGCCAGCTCCTCGATCCCCTTCATCGCCTGGTTGCCGCGGCGCGAGCCCTCGAAGCTGAAGGGCTTGGTGACGATGCCCACGGTGAGCGCACCGACCTCGCGGGCGAGCCGGGCGATGACCGGAGCGGCGCCGCTGCCCGTGCCGCCGCCAGCGCCGGCGGCGACGAAGACCATGTCGGAGCCCTTGAGCAGGCGCTTGATCTTGTCCTGCTCCTCGAAGGCGGAGCGGTGGCCGACCTCGGGGTCGGCGCCGGCGCCGAGGCCGCGCGTCTGCTCTTCGCCGATGTGAACGGTGACGTCGGCGACGCAGAGCTGCAGCGATTGAAGATCGGTGTTGACCGCCATGAACTCAACGCCCGGCACGTTGGCGTCGACCATGCGGTTGACGGCGTTGACGCCGGCGCCGCCGACGCCCACGACCCGGATCACCGGCTGGTGCGGCTGCCCGCTCCCGACCGGCTCGTACTCAGGTTCCTCCCGCCCGTACCGCGGCGCTTCCGGGGCCGGCTCCTCTCGTCGAACCTTGGGTTCCTCGCTGAAAACGCGCTTCAGCCTTTCCGGAGCCGATTCGCTCGACTCGCCGAGAGACGGCTCGGCCGATCCCTCGCGCGACCCAGGCGCTTCTCCGGCGGGTGGCGTGGATGAGGGGTCTTCGCCCGCAGCTTGCGAGGACGAAGGCCCCTCGTCCGCGACAGGACCCGCCGGCCGGTCGGCCTCGGGCGGAACGTCGTCGGCAGTGGAGCGGAACAAATCGGAGAGGGGCCCCTCTCGCATGCTCGCCCGCTTACGCCGACTCATTCGCCAGAACCTCCTTCGCCAGGTCGCGGTAGTAGCTCGCGGCGCTGCTGTTCGAATCGTACTTGAGGACGCTCGCCCCTTTCACCGGCGCCTCGGCGAACTTGATCGCCTTGCGGATACGCGACTTGAAGACGAGGTCGCCGAAGTTCTCTTCGAGGATCTCGATCGCCTCCTTGGCGTGAACCGTCCGCGCGTCGAGCATGGTCGGCAGGATGCCCTCGATCTTGACGTCCGGATTGAGGTTCTCCTGGATCATCCGCAGCGTGTTCTGGAGCTGGACCAGCCCGCGCATCGACAGATACTCGCACTGGACGGGGACGATCACCTTGCTTGCCGCCGTCAGCGCGTTGATCGTCAGCAGCCCGAGGCTGGGCGGCGTGTCGATGCAAACGAAGTCGTAGTCGCCGGAGACCTCTTTGAGCGCTTTCTCGAGCGAGCGCTCGCGGCCGATCTTGGTGCTCATCGCGATCTCGGCGCCGGCCAGGTCGATCGAGGCGACGGCGATGTCGATCTCGCGCTTTTGGATGATCTCGGAGATCGGCATGTCGTTGACGAGCACGTCGTACAGGCTCTTCTCCACCTTGTCGGGATCGATCCCCTGGCTCATCGTCAGGTTGCCCTGCGGATCCAGGTCGATGCACAGCACCCGGTGCCCGGTCTCGGCAAACGCCACGGCAAGGTTCAAGGTCGTAGTCGTCTTCGCCACCCCGCCCTTCTGGTTGGCAAAGGCAATGACCTCGGCATGCTTGGTCGGCACCTCGACGGCAGGCTCCTCCACCACGGCTTCGTGCCTGCTCGGAGCGATGAGGTCCCGAGCCATGATCCGCGCCGGCTCCTCCACCTCTGGCTCCGGCTTGACGGCAGAAGGCTCCGGTGCCGCCTCAACCGCCTCTCCAGCGGGTGGCGTCGCAGGGGGGACCGCCCCCGAGGACGCTTCAGCGACCGGAGGGGGCGGTGGGTCCCCTGCGGCGACA
>DASWMG010000105.1:0-1993 GCA_036399875.1 Solirubrobacterales bacterium | reverse complement strand
GCCGTCCTGGCTGGAGGGCAGCTCCGAGACGACGATCGTCCCGGGCGGCACGACCAGGACTTCTGGGCACTGTTCGGTCTTCTCGTCGCAGTCCTTGCCGGCCCGCTGCTTCCCCGTCGCCGTGACGAAAAGGTCTTTCTTCGCGAACTCCGGCCCGGCTATCAGCTCGTGGGCGCTGTCTCCGGAGAAGAGGTAGTAACGCGGCCGGTTGGTCGAGCACTCCGTGCAGTCCGGTTCGGGTTTCTGTTCGGACGCCAGTTTCACGGCGGCGTAGGCGGTGGGGTAAGCGCCCGAGAGGATCAGCTGGACGTTCTCTTCTTTGGAGATGCTGCGGCCGGCGGCGACCCATTCGTCGTCGGCTTCTTTGAGGAGGCCAGGCGGCGCTTCGCTGCCAGGAAAGCCGCCGATGACCTTCTCGCGCCCGATCAGGTTCGGTTCCCAGTCGTAGAAGTAGAGCTGGGCGGTCGTGCCGACCTGTTCGATCGCGCGTTGCGCGTTGGTGACGTCGGGGAGGCTGACCGAGATGTTGTCCTCGCCGAGGCGCGAGACCTCCGGCTCGGCGACCCCGAGCTCGTCGACGCGCTCGCGGATGATCCCGATCGAGCGCTCGATGTCGTCGCTGCTGACCTCCGACACCTTCCCGGTCGGCGTGCCCTGGTAGATCAGTTCCGTGCCGCCGCTGAGGTCCAGCCCGAGCCTGGTCTCCTTTTTGGCCACGATGAGCCCCGAGACGATCAGCAGGGCCAGGACGAAGACCAGTACGAAGATGTTGCTGCGCCGTCGGGTCATCGCCTATTTGTCGGGTGTCAGGACGAGCAACAGGCCGCCGTCGTCGTCGTAGGCGGGAAACACGTCGGCGATCGCGTCGGCGGGCAGGTCCCCCTCCGCGTTCACCGAGACGCGCTTGCCGAGCGAGCGCACGCCCCACTCCAGCGAGGTCTCGATCGGGTCGGTAACGCCGTCGCCGTTGGTGTCGGCGGCCTCGCCGCCGTCGCCCGACTCCTTCCAGCGCAGACCCAGCACCTCCTGGACGGGACGGCCGATCACGTCCTCGTCGGTGAGGCCGGTGAGCTCGAAGCTGCCGCGGCCCGCGTCGATCACCCGGGCCTTCTGATCGCAGACGAAAAAGGCGGCGTCAGGGGCGGGGTAGTAGTCGTCGAGCAGCTCGAAGACGAAGCCGAAGCCGCACTTCGCGCAGCCCTTCGGACGGGTGCTGAAGCCCGCCGTACGGTCGGAGCTGCTTTCCCTGTTTCCGCAGTTGGGACAGATGAAGAACGGCATCGCCCACAGGCTACTGATGCTCCGCTCAAAACAGGCTGCGCGCTGCTCAGAAAAGACTGCCCGGTCGCTCCGGCGCGGCTACGCCGAGGTGCTCGTAGGCCCGCTCGGTGAGGACGCGTCCGCGCGGGGTCCGCTTCAACAGGCCCTCCTGAAGGAGATACGGCTCGAGGACGTCCTCGATCGTGTCCTGCTCCTCGCCGATCGCGACGGCCAGCGTCGAGAGGCCGACCGGTCCGCCGCCGAACTTGGTGGCGACCGTGTCCAGGAGGTTGCGGTCGCTGCGGTCGAGCCCGCCGGCGTCGACCTCGAGCATCTCCAGGCCGGCCGCCGCCACCTCGGCGTCCACCTTGCCGCGCCCCTTCACCTGGGCGAAGTCTCGGACCCGCTTCAGCAGCCGGTTGGCCACCCGGGGGGTGCCGCGCGAGCGCTCGGCGATCGTCCGCGCCCCGCCCGCGTCGATCTCCACTTCGAGGATCCCAGCCGAACGCTCGACTATCTCGGCCAGGTGCTCGGCGCTGTAGTGCTCGAGGCGGTGGCAAACGCCGAAGCGGTCGCGCAGCGGCGTGGTCAGCAGCCCCGAACGCGTCGTCGCGCCGACGAGGGTGAAGGGCGGCAACGGCAGGGTGACGGTGCGCGCCCCTGCTCCCTGCCCGAGCACGACGGGTAGCTCCCCGTCCTCCATCGCGGGATAGAGGGTCTCCTCGACGGCGCG
>DASWMG010000104.1:0-1695 GCA_036399875.1 Solirubrobacterales bacterium | reverse complement strand
GCGTCCTATACTTCGCCCCTGGCCGGAGTTATGGGACCGGCCAGGAGGGGGAAACGGGTTGCGGTGGAGGCAGTGAAGATCGAGCCGTTGGAAGCGGTCCCGCAGGGACTGGGTGATGATCCGAGCACGCAGTCGTTCGCGGAGCCGGAGGAGCTCCAGGGGCTGATCGCCGCCGGCCGCGAGCGCGGCTACCTCACCTTCGAGCAGATCGCCTCCACACTGGAGGAGGTCGAGGTCACCAAGGAGCAGGTCGCCGGCCTGCACGCGCGCCTCGTCGAGCACGGCGTCGAAGTGATCGCCGAGGACGGCGTCAGCGCCTACAAGGAACAGCGCGCCGAGGCGGCCAACGGGCAGCCGAAGAAGCCGGAGCTCGATCTCACGATCGAACCGAGCCTCGACTCGCTGCGCCTCTACCTGCGCTCGATCGGGAAAGTCGACCTGCTCACGGCGGGCGAGGAGATCTCGCTGGCGAAGCGGATCGAGCGGGGCGACATGACCGCCAAGCGGCAGATGGTCGAGGCCAACCTGCGGCTCGTCGTCTCGATCGCGAAAGGCTATCTGGGCCGCGGTCTCAGCTTCCTCGACCTGATCCAGGAGGGTTCGCTGGGGCTGATCCGCGCGGTCGAGAAGTTCGACTACCGGCGTGGCTACAAGTTCTCGACCTACGCGACCTGGTGGATTCGCCAGGCGGTCACCCGGGCGATCGCCGACAAGGCGCGCACGATCCGCATCCCGGTTCACATGGTCGAGAAGCTGAACCGGGTCGCCCACGTCGAGCGCCAGCTCGTTCAACGACTCGGTCGGGAGCCAGAGCCGGCCGAGATCGCCAGCGAGCTCCGCTGGCCGCTCGCCGAAGTGAGGGAGATCCTCCGCGTCGCGCAGCTTCCGGTCTCCCTGGAGAAACCCGTAGGGGACGAAGACGAATCGGAGCTGGGCGACTTCGTCGCCGACGAGGGGACGGCCGAGCCGTTCGAGGAGGCGAGCGAACACCTGCAGCGCGAGGGCGTTCGCAAGGCGCTCGAAGCGCTGCCCGAACGCGAGCGTCAGGTGATCCAGCTCCGCTACGGGCTCTCCGGCACCGAGCCGCTGACCCTCGAGGAGGTCGGCCAGACCTTCGGCGTCACCCGTGAGCGCATCCGCCAGATCGAGAACAACACGCTGAAGAAACTGCAGCGCCTCCCGGAGGCGCAGATGCTCCGCGAAGCGAGCTGACGGCCCGTCATCGGCTGGAACACTGCGCCGATGTCGCTGCTCGGGGACAAGTTCTACTCGCGCTCGTCGCAGCTGATGGGCGCGGCGGGTCTGCGTCTGACCGGCAAGCTGAACGTGCCCCTCTACCGGATCAGCCGCGGCCGGCTCGGCGGCCGAATCGCCGATGCTCCCGTCCTGCTGCTGACCACCACCGGCCGTAAGTCGGGCGAGCCGCGGACGGTGCCCGTCGTCTATCTCGATGACGGCGGGCGGATCTCGGTGATCGGCTCCAACGCCGGCCACGGTCGTACCCCGGCCTGGTCGCTCAATCTCCAGGCCAATCCCGAGGCCGAAATCGAGTTCGGCCGGCGGCGCCAGAGGGTGAGAGCGCGGGTCGCCGAGGGCGAGGAGCGCGCCGAGCTGTGGCGCAAGCACGTCGAGCAGTACTCGGGCTTCGACGAATACGAGGCGCGCACCGACCGCGACATCGCCCTCTTCGTCCTC
>DASWMG010000103.1:0-4235 GCA_036399875.1 Solirubrobacterales bacterium | reverse complement strand
CGCTGACGCTCCAGCCGTAGTAGTAGTGCGTCGTGTCGGATTCGGGGATCGAGTACCAGGCGCTCCAGCCGGGCGGGACCTCGGTGCCCGTGCTGTATGGCTGGTCGCCGTAGCCGTTGAGGAACTTGCCGACGTGGATCGTGCGGTAGCCGGCCGCCTGCAGCCAGGTCGCCAGGTTGTTCTGCATCGCGCCGCGGAAGCTGAAGCCCAGGTAGCCGCCGTTGGGCTGGACGTTGCCCTTGACGTTGTGGCTGTGGGCGTAGCGGCCGGTCAGAAGGCTGACCCGGGACGGACAGCAGAGGGGGTAGGGGACGTAGTAGCGGTTGAACGTCATCCCCTTCTTCGCGATCAGGTCGAGCGTGTTGGGCATCACCCGCGTTTCGCCGGCGCCGGGGAAGGTTTCGAAGGTCTCGTAGAGGCTGTCGATCGTCTGGTCGTCGGTCTGGATGACGACGAAGTTGGGCGGCTGCCCCGCCGTGCGGGGCGGGGGGATCGGGCCGGCGGCGCTGGGGGCCGGGGAGATCGTCAGGGCCAGCACGCAGAGCAGCGTCAGCGCGCACAGCAACCGGATGTTTCTCACGTGGGGCATCAAGGGAGAAACCGGGCTCAGCCGGCTAAGTTGCGAAAGCTAGGAAATGGCTAGGACGCGCCGAGCTTTTTGGCCGCGTCGCGGAAGTTTTTGACCGTCGCGGCGGGGGCTTTGCGCCCCTCCAGTTTCTCGCCGTGGCGGTTGACCCAGATCACCGGCACGTTCATTTTCAGCAGCGGCGCCACGTCGGTGGTGTAGCCGGCGGCGATGTGGACCCAGCCTTTCTTGCTGCCGATCCGCCGCGCGCACTCTTTGAAGTGGGTGGGGTCGGGCTTGTAGCTGCGCACCTGCTGGGCGGTGACGACGAGGTCGAGTTCGGTCCGCAGGTGACGCCGCGAGATGCCGAGCAGCTTGTCGTCGATGTTGGAGACGATCCCGATCTCGTAGCGTTTGCCGAGCCGGTCCATCGCCGCGTTGGCCTCGCGGAAGGGCAGCCAGTAGGCGACGCTGTCGGGCAGGAACTGGGCGCGCGAGGGCTCGATCTCCCAGCCGAACTCCCGGGCGACCTTGACGATCGTGCGGCGCAGCACCTCGGCATACAGTTCGTAGGAGCCGGCCATGATTTCGGCCTGCACTTCGAAGAAGCGCGCCATGAAGGGGCCCTCGTCGAAGCTGAAGCCGTCCTTCTCCGCCTCTTTCCGGCAGGCCTCGAGGATGCCCTTCTCCCAATCGATCAGGGTGCCGTAGCAATCCGTGGTCACCCATTTGATGGTTTTGAGAGCGGGGAGCGGCATGCGGCGCGGCATCTTATAGGCTGCCCGCCGCGCTCGGCAGGGCGCATCGACCACCATGGATCTCCTCGAGTATCAGGGCAAGCAGCTGTTCGCCGCGCACGGCATCGCCGTGCCGAGCGGCGAGGTCGCCTCCACCGTCGAGGAGGCCGTGGCGGCGGCGGAGCGGATCGGCTACCCCTGCGCGGTCAAGGCGCAGGTGCTGATCGGCGGCCGCGGCAAGGCGGGTGGGATCAAGATCGCCGCCGACGCCGAGCAGGCGCGCGAGTACGCCGACGCGATCCTCGGCATGGACATCGTCGGCCCCCACGGCGAGGGCCCGTTCCGGGTCGACCAGGTATGGATCGAGGGCGGCTCCGACATCGCCGAGGAGTACTACGCCTCGATAATCCTCGACCGCGGCGAGAAGAAGCTGCTGGCGTTGGTCTCCGCCAAGGGCGGCATGGACATCGAGGCGGTCGCCGCCGAGGACCCCGGCGCGCTGGTCAAACGCCACATCGACCCGACCCGCGAGTTCGACGCCGCCGCGGCGCGCTCGATCGTCGCCGAGGCGGGTCTCGCCGAGGACGCCCTCGACCAGGCCGCCGACGTCCTCGTCAAGCTCGCCGAGGTCGCGCGCGAGGAGGACGCGACGCTGATCGAGGTCAACCCGCTGATCGTCACCGCCGACCGCGACGTCGTCGCGCTGGACTCGAAGGTGACGATCGACGGCAACGCCCTCTTCCGCCACCAGGACCTGGCCGAGATCGCCGACACCGTCGACGACCCCCAGGAGCAGATGGCGAAGGAGAAGGGACTCACCTACGTCAAGCTCGACGGCAACGTCGGCATCCTCGCCAACGGCGCCGGCCTCTGCATGTCGACGCTGGACGTGGTGGCGCAGGCGGGCGGCGCCCCGGCCAACTTCCTCGACGCCGGCGGCGGCTCCAAAGCCGAGGCGATCGTCAACGCGCTGGAAGTGATCAAGTCCGACGAGAAGGTCTCGGCGATCCTCTTCAACATCTTCGGCGGCATCACCCGCTGCGACGAGATCGCCAAGGGCATCGTCGAGGCGTCGGGGCAGCGCGACCTCGGCGTGCCGCTGGTGGTGCGGCTGGACGGCACCAACTCCGAGGAGGGGTTGGCGATCCTCGCCGAGGCCGACCTGCCGAACCTGCACCAGGAGAAGACGATGCTCGGCGCGGCGAAGCGCGTCGTGGAGCTGGCCGGGGGCGCCAGCCCGGAGGGGACCGCCTGATGTCGATCGTCGTCGGCAGCGAGACCAAGCTCGTCGTCTCCGGCCTGACCGGCCGCGAGGGCTCCTTCCACGGACTGCGCAACAAGGCCTACGGGACCGACCTCGTGGCCGGCGTCACCCCCGGCAAGGGCGGCCAGGACGTCGAGGGGGTGCCGATCTACGACTCGATCCGCGAGGCGGTCGAGAAGGAGGGCGCCAACACCTCGATGATCTTCGTCCCGGCCCGCTTCGCCGCGCCGGCGATCGACGAGGCGATCGAGTCGGGGGTCGATACGGTGATCGCGATCACCGAGGGCATCCCCGTCCTCGACATGCTGAGCATCTATTGGAGGGCGGGGGAGGCGGGCGTGCGGCTGATCGGCCCCAACTGCCCCGGCGTCCTCTCGCCCGGCAAGGCCAACGTCGGCATCATCCCGGCCCAGTTCTTCGACCCCGGCAAGATCGGCGTCGTCTCCAAGAGCGGCACGCTGACCTACCAGATCGGCAACGAGCTGAAGCAGGCCGGCGAGGGCAACTCCTCGATCGTCGGCATCGGCGGCGACCCGATCGTCGGCTCGGACTTCATCGACATCCTCAAGCTGTACGAGGCCGACCCCGAGACCGAGCTGATCGTGATGGTCGGCGAGATCGGCGGCGACGCCGAGGAGCGCGCCGCCGACTTCATCGCCGCCGAGATCTCCAAGCCCGTCGTCGCCTACATCGCCGGCTTCACCGCTCCGCCCGGCAAGCAGATGGGCCACGCCGGCGCGATCATCTCCGGCTCCTCGGGCACCGCCCAGGCCAAGAAGGAGGCGCTGGAGGCCAAGGGCGTCCGCGTCGGCGAAAGCCCGACCGAGACGGCTCGGATCGCGGTCGAGACGCTGCGCGGCTAGTTCGGGGCTCAGAGCTCGAGCAGCTCGCGGAGCTGGGCGGCCAGGGCTGCCGCATCCGCCTTCATGCGGCGGTCGGTGACGCGGATCGTCCGGTAGCCGGCGACCTGAAGCTCCGTGTCGCGCTCGCGGTCGTTCTCGAAAGCGGCTCGGTGTCGGTGGAATTCCCAGCTGTCGAGCTCGACCGCCACCTTGCGATCGGGCCAGAGGGCGTCAACCTCATGGCCCAGGACCGTCGCGTTGAACACGGGCCGCGGCAGCCGATGGCTGTCGCAGAAGCCGACGAAGCGCTGCTCCAGCGGTGAGCGCGTTCGGGGCGTGGTTATGAGCGATGCCACCAACTGCCGGCATATGCCGGCGCCGTGGCGACCGTCGGCCCGAGCGCAGACGCGTTCCAGCTCCGAAACCCGCAGGAGGTTGAGCCGATCCGCCTCCTCCATGGCACGAGCCAGCCGCTCCCCGTCGATCGTCTCGGCAAGGTCGAGGACGGTGCGGGCGACGGTCGTGATCGGTATTCCGTCGCGCTTGGTTCGTTCGTCGGCGTCAAGGCGGCCCTTGTGCAGCCGAATTCCCTTTCGGCCCGGTCTTCCCTGTGGGGATGTGACGTCGATGGGAGAGCGCGCTCCGACCAGCCCCCAGAGGGCAGCCGCGCTCTGGTGGCTGAGGACGGCGGGCTCGCCATAGGCGAGTACCGCCGCCATCCAGTGGCCTCGCTGGTTGACACGCCGGTGACCAACCGCATAGACGCCGCGGTGAAGCAGGTGGAGCCGGCCAGCGCTGAGACGCCTCTTGATTGCGTCGGCGCCGAA
>DASWMG010000102.1:0-2097 GCA_036399875.1 Solirubrobacterales bacterium | reverse complement strand
TTACCAGCGCGCTGCCCATGGCGGAGCAGCAGGCGCCGAAGCTGGAAGGGCTCGGCGCCAACGTCTACGGGATCACGCAGACGCCGCAGGTGTGGCTCGACCACCAGGTCTTCGAGCAGGACGGCGCACTCGTCCTCCACTGGGACGCCGTCGAAGGGCTCTTCCCCACGGGGCTCTTAGACGACATGTTCGCCGCCTTCTCCGCACTGCTCTCCCGCCTCGCCTCCGACCCCGACTCCTGGCGCTCCCGCCTGCCGCTGCCGCTGCCCGCCCACCAGCAGCGCGAGCGCGACGAGGCCAACTCGACCGCGGCCCCGCTGCCCGACCTGCCGCTCCACGCCCTCTTCGCCCGCCAGGCACAGCTCACGCCCGACGCCCCGGCCCTCGTCGCCGGCGACACCCGCCTCACCTACGGCGAGCTATCGGCGCGCGTCAACCGCCTCGCCCGCCTGCTGCTCTCACACCCGCGCTTCGACGCCTCGGCGCCCGTCGCCGTCGTCGCCTCCCGCGACTGGCGGCAGGCCGTCTCGCCACTGGCCGTGCTCGCCGCCGGCGGCCTCTACCTGCCGCTCGACCCGGCGCAGCCGCCCGCACGCCTCGCGCGCCTGCTCTCGGACGCCGGGGCGCGGCTCCTGCTCGGCGGCGCGGACGCGGCCGGGCGGGGGTGGCCCGACGACATAGAGTTCGTCACCGTCGAAGAGGAGGCGCTGGAGCCCTACCCCGACAGCCCCGTCGAGATAGAGGTGGGCTGCGACCGCCTGGCCTACCTCATCTACACCTCCGGCTCGACGGGTCAGCCCAAGGGCGTGGCCGTGACGCACCGGGCGGCCGCCAACACCCTCCTCGACATCAACGACCGCTACGCGGTGGGCGGCGGCGACGCCGTCCTCGGCCTCTCCTCGCTCGGCTTCGACCTCTCGGTCTACGACCTGTTCGGCGCGCTGGCCGCCGGGGCCAAGCTGGTGCTCGCCGGCGAGCGGGAGCGGCGCGACCCCGGGCGGTGGGCGGGGCTGATGGCGTGTGAGCGGGTGACGGTCTGGGACTCGGTGCCGGCGCTGATGCAGATGCTCGTCGAGTACCTGGAAGGCCGACCCGGCGAAGCTCAAGGCGCCTGCGGCAGCCTGCGGGTGGCGCTCTTAAGCGGCGACTGGATACCCGTCTCGCTCGCGCCGCGCCTGCTCGGGCTCGCCCCTTCGGCGCGGGTCGTCGGCCTCGGCGGGGCGACCGAGGCCGCCGTCTGGTCGATCCACCACGAGGTGGATGAGTCGGACGCGGGGCGCCGCAGCGTCCCCTACGGCCGCCCGCTGCGCAACCAGCGCTTCCACGTGCTGAACGCGAGGATGGAGCCGTGCCCGGTCTGGGTCAGCGGCCAGCTCTACGTGGCGGGCGCCGGGCTCGCCGAAGGCTACTGGCGCGACGAGGAGAAGACGGCGGCCTCGTTCCTGCGCCACCCCGTCAGTGGGGAGCGGCTCTACCGGACGGGGGACTGGGGGCGGTACCTGCCGGGCGGCGAGATCGAGTTCGAGGGGCGGGAGGACTCTCAGGTCAAGGTGGGCGGCCACCGCGTCGAGCTGGGCGAGGTGGAGGCGGCGCTGGCCGAGCACGAGGGGGTGGCGGAGTGCGTGGTGGCGGCGGCGGGCGAGCGGCGGGGCGCCAGGCAGTTGGTCGCCTACGTCGTCCCGGCCGACGTGCAGCCGCTCGGCGTTGACGAGACAGGCAACACCGATGAGCAGACGGCGAGAGGACTGTCAGACAACGAATCGGAGCAGACGCCTTTAGCCGCCGAGCCCGTCGGAGAGGCGTATCAGATTCCGTGGGCGGAGGTCATCGAGGCCGGCCACGAACGTGCGCGGCAAGTGCCTGCCGACATCGAAATCCTTGCGCTCACGGCTCAACACCTGGAGCGTTTGAGTATCAACTACGTGATCCTCGCGCTGAGAAAGCTGGGCGTTTACACCCGCCCGGGCGAGAGGTATTCCACCGACGGCCTGATCGCGCAGTGCGGCATCCAACCCCGCTACCAGAAGTTAATCGGGCGTTGGCTTAAGGCGCTTGAGGACGAGGGCTTGCTCAAGCGGGACGAAGACGGGGCGTACA
>DASWMG010000101.1:0-3663 GCA_036399875.1 Solirubrobacterales bacterium | reverse complement strand
TCGCCGCGATCGACCGCCAGCGAGACCCGGTCGAGCGCCATGTGGCCGCCCGGGTAGACCTTGGTGACGTCGCGCAGCTCGATGATCGGCGCGCGCCCGCGCCGTCCCTTCGGCGCCGCCTCGGCGCCCTTCTTTCGCTTCCCAGCTCTGGCCATTGCGGCGATCCTTCTGCGACTACAGGGTGACTCCTGCGTGGCCTTGGGCGCGCAAGAGCACGCCCAGGGCAGATTCGCGGCAGGTTAGCGAATTGTTAGGGGATGCTTAAACAGCCGCTTGGGCTGCGGCGACGATCGCGTCGGCGTCGATGCCGGCGGCGCGGAGGAGGTCGGCCGGCGGGCCGCTGGTCGGTTTGGTCGAGACCGCGAGGCGGGTGAGGCGGGTGGTGGTGTCGGAGCCGGCGAGGACGCCGGCGACGGTCTCGCCGATGCCGCCCTCGGGCCAGTGGTCCTCGACCGTGACGATCGCCCTGGTCTCGGCGGCGGCCTTGAGGATCGCCGCCTCGTCCACCGGCTTGACCGAGTAGAGGTCAATGACGCGCGCGGAAGTCCCCTGTTCGGCGAGCCGGTCGGCCGCCGCGAGGCATTCGTGCAGGGTTACACCGGCGCCGATCAGCGTCACGGCGTCGTCGTCGCCGGAGCGGACCGTGCGGCTGCCGCCGATCTCGAAACTCTCTCCCGTCTCGTAGATCGCAGGCGCGGCGCCGCGCGTCGTGCGCAGATAGCTGATGCCGCGCTGCTCGCGCATCGCGTCGAGCAGGGCGACGGTCTGGTTCGGGTCGCAGGGGTAGAGGACGACGCTGCCGTGGACGGCGCGCAGCGAGGCGATGTCCTCGAGTGCCATCTGCGAGGCGCCGTCCTCGCCGATCGAGACGCCGACGTGCGAGCCGCAGAGCTTCAGGTCGGCTTCGGAGATCGCCGCCATGCGGACGAAGTCGTAGGCGCGGCTGAGGAAGGCGCCAAACGACGAGGCGAATGGCTTCCAGCCGCGCACCTGCAGGCCGACCGCCGCGGCGACCATCTGCTGCTCGGCGATGTACATCTCGAAGTAGCGGTCCGGGTGCTTGGCGTGGAAGCGCTCGGCGTAGGTCGAGTTGCCGACCTCGCCGTCGAGCGCGACCACGCGCTCGTCGACCGAGCCGAGCCAGGTGAGGGCGTCGCCGTAGGCCGCACGGGTCGCGACCTTCTCCCCCAGTTCGTAGCTGGGGCGCTCGACGCTCTCGCGCGGCAGGTCCACGGAGGGCGCTTCGCCGGGCGCCTGGACTTGGACCCGCAGCGCGCGTTCGCCGCCCAACTCCTCGATTGCCGCCTCGGGGTCGCTGAGCGGCTTGCCGTGGGCGTTCTCCTTGTCCTCGACGGCGGCGACGCCGCGGCCCTTCTTGGTGCGGGCGAAGATCGCCGCCGGGCGGTCGCTCTCCAGCGCCGCCGCGTACGCCTTGTCGATCGCCTCGACGTCGTGCCCATCGATCTCCTGCACGAACATCCCGCAGGCGCTCGCCCGCGCGGTCAGCGAGGAGGTGTCCCATTCGTGCATGGTCGGGCCGCGCTGGCCGAGCCGGTTGACGTCGACGATCGCGATCAGGTTCTTCAGCCCGACGTAGCCGGCGTGCTCGAAGGCCTCCCACATCGAGCCCTCGGCGAGCTCCGAGTCGCCGCAGAGAGTCCAGACGCGAAAGTCGGAGCGCTCCAGCTTCTGCCCCGCCAGCGCGATCCCGATCGCGATCGGCAGTCCCTGGCCTAGCGAGCCGGTCGCCACGTCGACCCAGGGCAGCAACGGAGTCGGGTGGCCTTCCATCCGCGAACCGAACTTGCGAAAGCTGAGCAGCTCCTCGTCGTCGATTGCCCCGACCGCCTTGTAGAGGGCGTAGAGGAGCGGCGAGGCGTGCCCCTTGGAGAAGACGACGTGGTCGGCAGCGGGGCTGTCGGGGGCGTCGAAGTCGTAGCGCAGGTAGCGCGCGTAGAGCACCGCCATCAGCTCTGCCGCCGACATCGAGGAGGTCGGGTGGCCGGAGTTGGCGGCCGCCGCGCAGCGGACCGAGTCCACGCGAAGCTGCTGGGCCAGCTCGGAGAGCTGGTCGAGCGAGGAGTCGCTGTCGAGGGTGGTGATCTGGTCCGTGGACACGCTGGACCGGACTCTACATTCGGCTAGCCGATCGCGACCATTCGCTCGATCGGGATCCGCGCTCGCTCCGCGATCTCGGCGGGGACGCTGACCTCGTACTTCATCTCGCGCAGGCCATCGCGCAACTTCGGCAGCGTGATCATCTTCATGTACTTGCAGTAGGCCATCCGGTTCGCCTCGACCAGGGTCGCCGCCGGCGCCGCCTGCTGGAGCGGGTGCAGCATGCCGTTCTCGGTGGCGACGATGAACTCGCCGTCGGGATTCTGCTGGACGTAGTCGAGCATCTGCCCGGTCGAGAGCATGTGAACGCCCTCGGGCTCCACTTCGCCGGCGGCGACGAACTCCATCACCTGGGTGACGCAGCCGCACTCGGGGTGGACCAGGAACTCGGCGTTGGGATGGGCGGCGCGCTGGGCGGCTATGTCGTCGGGCCGGATGCCGGCGTGGACGTGGCACTCGCCGGGCCAGACGTGCAGCGAGCGGCCAACCTCGCGCTCGACGTAGGAGCCCAGCCACATGTCGGGGCCGAAGAGGATCTCGGTGTCGGGGCCGTGCTCGCGCAGGATGTGCTCGACGACCTTGACCGCGTTGGAGGAGGTGCAGCAATAGTCGGTCTCGGCCTTTACCTCGGCCGAGGTGTTGACGTACATGACGACGACGGCGTCGTCGCCGTGGCGCGCCTTCCAGTTGCGCAATTCGCCGGCGGTGATCGAGTCGGCGAGCGAGCAGCCGGCGTCGGGGTCGGGGATGAGCACCGTCTTCTCGGGCGAGAGGATCGAGGCGGTCTCGGCCATGAAGTGGACGCCGCAGAAGGCGATGACGGAGGCGCCGGATTCGGCCGCCTTGCGCGAGAGGGCGAGCGAGTCGCCGGTGAAGTCGGCGACGGCCTGGATCTCAGGCACCTGGTAGTTGTGGGCGAGGATCACGGCGTCGCGCTCGGCGGCGAGCTCGCGCACCTCGCGCGTCATCTCCTCGACCTCCTCGGGCGCGAGGTTCAGCATCGGAACCGGCTCGTTGATCGTCGGCAGCTCTCTCATTGCGGTACCTCGGGACGCCCCGAGGGGCCCCCTGGTCGTCTTATGTTCGCTGGCATGGCGTAGCGCCTGAGTCCAGTCGAATGAAGTGCTGCTCAAAGTCTAGCCCTCCTGGCCCGCGGGTCCTGTCGCGGGGAGTGGGCTCCTCGTCCTCGCAACCTGCGGGCGAAGACCCACGTCCCCACGCCACCCGCCGGAGAGGCGGAGGCGCAAGACTTCTTCGCGTGCCTGAGCTGCCTGAGGTTGAGATCACGGTGAGACGACTTGACGCGTCTTTGACCCGCGCCGAGGTCGAGTCGGTGCTGGCGCCGGGGATGAACGTGATGAAGACCTTCGACCCGCCGCTCGAATCGCTGGTCGGCCGCGAGCTGACCGGGCTGCGGCGGATCGGCAAGATGCCGGTGGTCGAGTTCGGCGACCTGGCGTTGCTGATCCACCTGATGTCGGCCGGACGGCTGCGCGTCTACGAGAAACGCGCGTCGCTCAAAGACCGCGCCTCGCGGGTCCTGAT
>DASWMG010000100.1:0-4188 GCA_036399875.1 Solirubrobacterales bacterium | reverse complement strand
GTTGTGCTTCATCGTGCAGGAGCCGAGCGGGTAGAAGCCGCTGTCGAGGTCGAAGTTGCGCCGCGAGAGCCGGTTGTAGTGGCGGACGATCTCGGGCTCGCTCACCTCGGGCAGGCGCGGCGGCTCGGAGCGCAGCAGCTTCGCCGGGATCAGCTCCTCCAGCGGCGGCTCGGGGACGCCGGCGTCGGGCAGAACGGCGGCGCGCCGGCCCGGCTTCGACTTCTCGAAGATCGTCTTCGCCGCTTCGGCCTGCATCGGGGTCTCGGTCAGCGCCATCAGCCGACCTCCTGTGCCTGTGACGACTTACCCGTGAAATCGACGGGAAAGTCGTCGCGCCCGGCCGCACCGCGCTCGGCCTCGATCGCCGCCCCGAGCGCATCGGCGAGGTCGTCGATCTGCTCGCGGCTGCGCCGCTCGGTGATCGCGACCAGCAGGCCGTCCTCGTGCTCGGGGTAGTCGCGGCCGAGCGGGTAGCCGGCGGCGATTCCCTGCTCGGCGCAGCGGTCGAGCACCCGCTCCACGGGCGCGTCCAGCCGCACGGCGAACTCGCGCACGACCGGCGCCTCGTGCAGCAGCTCTACGCCCTCGACCGCCGCCAGCCGCTCGCGCGCGTATGCGGTGCGGCGGACCAGCAGCTCACCCAGCTCGCGGAAGCCCTCGCGCCCCAGCCAGGCGAGGTGGATCGTCGCGGCCAGCGCGTTCAGCGCCTGCGCGGTGCAGATGTTGTGGGTCGCCTTCTCGCGGCGGATGTGCTGCTCGCGGGTCTGCAGGGCGAGGACGAAGCCGCGGCGCCCGTCGACGTCCTCGGTCTCGCCGGCGATCCGGCCCGGCAGCTTGCGGATCAGCGCCTCGGTCCCGCAGAAGAACCCGAACGAAGGGCCGCCGAAGTCGAGGCGGTTGCCGAGCGGCTGGCCCTCGCCGAGCGCGACGTCGGCCCCGCACACGCCCGGCGGCCGCAGCACGCCGAGCGTCATCGGGTCGCAGGCGACGACGAGCAGGGCGCCGTGCTCCTTGGCGGCGGCGGCGAGCGCCTCGACGTCCTCGACCGCGCCGAGGAAGTTCGGGTTCTGGAGGAAGACGGCCGCCGTCTCGCCGTCGACGGCGGCGGCCAGTGCCGCGACATCGGTCGTCCCGTCCGCCAACCCGACCTCCTCGATCTCGGCGCCGAAGCCGGCCGAGTAGGTCGCGAGCGTCGCTCGGCTGTGCGGGTGCAGGCCGCGCGATACGACGAAGCGGCGCCGCCCGGTGGCGCCGATCGCCAGGTAGCCGGCCGAAGCGACCGACGACGGCCCCTCGTAGAGGCCGGCGGTCGAGACCGGCAGCGCGGTCAGCTCCGACATCATCGTCTGGAACTCGAACATCGCCTGCAGGCCGCCCTGGGAGATCTCCGGCTGGTAGGGCGTGTACGGGGTGAGGAACTCCGAGCGCTGGGTGATTGCGTCGACTATCGCCGGCACGTAGTGGTCGTACATACCGGCGCCGAGGAAGCAGACCTCGTCCTCGGCGTGCGCGTTGTGCGCGGCGAGCGCCGCCAGGCGCTCGTAGACCTCGGCCTCGCTCATCCCCTCGGGCAGGTCGAGCGGCCGGTTGAGGCGGAGCTCGTTCGGCACCTGCTCGAACAGCTCGGCGGTCGACTCGACGCCGATCGCGGCGAGCATCTCGGCCCGGTCCTCGGGGGTCGCTGAGGTGTAGCGGCTCACCGGGACAAGGCTACGCCAGCCCGGCGCCGGGATATCTCAGTCGGAATCGAGCAGTTTGCGGTAATCCGCGGCGCTCAGCAGGCCATCGGCCTCGCCTGGGTCGCTGAGCCGCACTTTGACCAGCCAGCCCTCGCCGTAGGGGTCCTCGTTGACCCGGTCGGGCGCGTCGGCGAGCTCCGCATTGACCTCGACCACCTCGCCGGAGAGCGGCGCGATCACGTCGGAGACGGCCTTCACCGACTCGACCTCGGCGTAGGAATCGTCCTTGCTCACCGTCGCGCCCACCTCGGGCGGGTCGTAGAAGACGACCTCGCCGAGGTTGTCCTGGGCGTACCAGGTGATGCCGAAGGTGGCGGTGTCGCCCTCGACCCGAGCCCAGTCGTGCTCGGGGTGGTAGCGCAGATCGTCGGGGTAGCTGGCCTCGGCCACGTCATCTCTCCTTCGAGTAGAGGGGCTTGGAAGCTACCCGCGCGGCGCGGCGCTTGCCGCGCACGTCGATCTCGAGCTCCGTCCCCGGCTCGGCCACCTCGCGGCGCAGGTAGGCCATGCCGATGCCGACATCGAGCGAGGGCGAGAAGCTGCCGCTCGTGACAATGCCGACCCGCTCGTCGCCGAGCATCGCCGCGTTGCCCTGCCGCGGGATTCCCTGGCCCTCGATGCGGAAGGGGGCGAGCCGCTCGGCGGTGCCGTCGGCGCGGGCGCGGGCGACCGCGTCGGCGCCGACGAACCCAGTGGTCTCCTTGCAGCACCAGCCGAGCCCGGCCTCGATCGGGCTGCGCTCGGGCGTCAGGTCGTTGCCGTGCAGCGGGAAGCAGACCTCGAGCCGCAGGGTGTCGCGGGCGCCGAGCCCGCAGGGGACCACCCCCGCGTCGATCAGTTCGCCCCAGACGGCGGAGGCGACGGCGGGATCGATCAGCAGCTCAACCCCGTCCTCGCCGGTGTAACCGGTGCCGCAGGCGAGCGCCGGCCGGCCGCCGATCCGCACCGCGGCGACCCGCATCCGCGGCGGCAGCTCGACCCCGAGCGCGCCGGTGATGATCCGCCGCGCGTGCGGTCCCTGCACGGCGAGCATCGCGTAGCGGTCGGCGACGTCGCGCACGGTGACGTCGAAATCGCGGCTCCAGCGCCCGAGCCAGGCGAGGTCGCTCTCGTGGTTGGCCGCGTTGGTGACGACGAGCCAGCGGTCGGCCCCCAACCGATACGCAAATAGATCGTCGAGCACCCCACCGTCCTCGGCGCACAGGCACGAGTACTGAGCCCCCCCAACCTCGACCGCGGCCACGTCATTGGAAACCACCCGCTGCAGGAACCCAAGCGCCCCAGGCCCCTCCACCTCCACCTCTCCCATGTGCGAGACGTCGAACATCCCGGCAAAAGTCCGCACCGCCGAATGCTCCTCCCGAATCCCCTCGTACTGAACGGGCATCTCCCACCCGGCGAACGGAACGAGCTTCGCCCCAAGCTCAACATGCTTCTCGTACAAGGGCGTCCGCCGGCAGCTCACGGCGCGCAGGCTATTGAGCCACGGAAAGGAGTGGTCCGGTGCCCCTCCGACGGAGGCTCAAGGGACCACGCCGGAACCCTTCGGACGAATCAGCTGCGCAACGGTCTCCGTCGGAGGGGCACCGGACCACTCCCCTCCCAGCTCTTATTCCTTCAAAAACCCCGGCACGTCGATGTCGTCGTCCGACACCCGCAGTTTGCGGATATCGGTGTCCTCAGCCGAGATCCGCGGCCGGCTCTCGTAGCGCCGCCGCACCCGCTGCGGCGACCGCGCCAACAGCTCGAACCCTTCGAAGCCGGTGGCGATCACCGTCACGCGCACTTCGTCGCGCATCGACTGGTCGACGACCGAGCCGAAGATGATGTTGGCGTTCTCGTCGGCTTCCGCCTGGACCAACTGGGCCGCCTCGTTGACCTCGAACAGGCCGAGGTCCTCGGGGCCGGTGATGTTGAGCAGCATGCCGGTCGCGCCCTTGATCGACTCCTCGATCAGCGGCGAGGTGACGGCCGCCTTGGCGGCGTCGATGGCGCGCGACTCGCCCGAGGCGGAGCCAACGCCCATCAGGGCAGAGCCGGCGTCGCGCATGATCGTGCGGACGTCGGCGAAGTCGAGGTTGATCAGGCCGGGGATCGTGATCAGGTCGGTGATGCCCTGGACGCCCTGGCGCAGGATGTCGTCGGCCTGGCGGAATGCCTCCAGCACGCTGGTGCGCCGCTCGACTGCCTGCAGCAGCTTCTCGTTGGGGACGATGATCAGGGTGTCGACGTTGTTGCGCAGTTTCTCGATGCCCTCGAGCGCCTGCTGCATCCGTCGTTTGCCCTCGAACTCGAACGGTTTGGTGACGGCGCCGACGGTCAGCGCGCCGATCTCTTCCTTGGCGATCTCGGCGATGACCGGCGCCGAGCCGGTGCCGGTCCCGCCGCCCTCGCCCGCGGTGACGAAGACCATGTCGGCGCCCTTCAGCGCCTCCTTGATCTCGTCGCG
>DASWMG010000099.1:0-3408 GCA_036399875.1 Solirubrobacterales bacterium | reverse complement strand
TTGTATTCGACGCCCTCGTAGGAGGCGTCGTCGATCGGGTCCTCGTCCGCCTCGGCCTGTTTCTCGATGAAGGACTGGGCGGCGTCGGGATCGGTCGTTTCGACCGCGACCGCGAACTGCTGGAAGTCCTCGCCGTCGAATTCATTGAGGTACATGCCGGCCCGCTCGCCCAGCCATGGCTCCACTTCGGTCTCGTAGTCGAGGGGCTCGCCTTCCTCGTCGGCTTCTTCTTCGAGCTTGGAGATGATCTCGGCGCCGGGGTCGTCGATGCCGGCGATCGCTTTGACCGCCGCCTCGACGTCGCGCTGCAACTGGCCCTTGGGGCGGATCGTCCCTTCGATGAAGATCGGCGCGGTCGGCGGAGCGATGCTGGCCAGCGACGACTCGCCGTCGCCGTCGGCGCTGCCGCCATCGCCGCAGCCGCCCAGCGCGAGGATCGCGAGGAGGGTGCCGCCGATGAGGAGAAGCGAGAGTGCCTGCCGGGCCTTCAAGTCGAGCGGCATCCTACCCACATCTCACTCGACCGTAACCGTCTTGGCCAGATTGCGCGGCTGGTCGACGTTGAGGCCGCGCCCCCGGGAGATGTTGTAGGCGAGCAGTTGCAGCGGCAGGATCGCCAGGATCGGCTGCAGGATCCAGTCGGTGCGCGCCACCGAGACCGTTCGGTCGGCGACCTCGCCGGCCCGCTCGCAGCCCTCGGTGACCACCGCGATCGTGTGCGCGCCGCGCGCCCGCACCTCTTCCATGTTGGAGAGCACCTTGTCGAGGACGGGGCTCTCGGTGGCCACGCAGACGACCGGCGTCGACTCGTCGAGCAGCGCGATCGGCCCGTGCTTCATCTCGCCGGCGGCGTAGGCGTCGGTCGGGATGTAGGAGATCTCCTTCAGCTTCAGCGCCCCCTCGAGGCAGACCGGCAGGCCGATGTGCCGGCCGAGGTAGAGGAAGAACTCGCGCTCGCCGAAGGCGGCGGCGACCTCGCGTATCGGCCCCTCGCAGCTCTCCAGCGTCGCCTCGATCCGCGAGGGGAGCGTCTTCATTTCGGCGACCAGCTCGGCCAGCCGCTCGGGCGGCAGGGTGCCGCGCAGCTCGGCCAGCCGCAGGCCGATCAGGTACATCACCGCCACCTGGGCGACGAAGGTCTTGGTCGCGGCGACGCTGATCTCCATGCCGCTGCGCGTGTAGAGGACGGCGTCGGCGTCGCGGGTCGCCTGGCTGCCCATGATGTTGGTGACGGCCAGCACCTTGGCGCCGCGCTCGCGCGCCAGCCGCATCGCCGCCAGCGTGTCGGCGGTCTCGCCCGACTGCGTGATCCCGATCACCAGGTCCTCGGGGCCGACCACGGGGTTGCGGTAGCGGTACTCCGAAGCGACGTCCATTTCGACCGGGACCCGCGCCCATTCCTCGATCGCGTAGCGGCCGACGAGGCCGGCGTGGTAGGAGGTTCCGCAGGCGACGATCACGATCCGGCGCACGCCGCGCAGGAAATCGTCATCGAGCTCGATCTCGGAGAGGTCGACCCCTTCGTCGCCAGGCAGGCGGTCGGCGAGCGTCTCGGCGACGGCATCGGGCTGTTCGTGGATCTCCTTCAGCATGAAGGTCTCGTAGCCGCCCTTCTCGGCTGCGGCGGCGTCCCACTCGACCTCCTCGGGCTCGCGCTCGACCGGGTTGCCGTCGGCGTCGCGGATATGGACGCCGGCGGCGTCGATCGTGACGACCTCGCCGTTCTCGACGGCGACGGCGCGGCGGGTCTCGGCGAGGAAGGCCGGGATCGCCGAGGCAAGGAACGTCTCCCCCTCGCCGACGCCGACGACCAGCGGGCACTCCTTGCGCGCCCCGACCAGCAGGCCGGGCTGGTCGGCGTGCATGGCGACGAAGGCGTAGTGACCGCGCAGCTCGGCGAAGGCGGCGCGCACGGCCGCGGTCAGGTCGCCGTCGTAGTGGTGGGCGATCAGGTGGGCGACGACCTCGGCGTCGGTTTCGGAGGTGAACTCCTCGCCTGCCTCTTCCAGCCGTCGCCGCAGCTTGGCGTGGTTCTCGACGATGCCGTTGAGGACGATGTGGACGCGGTCGGAGCTGTCGCTGTGCGGGTGGGCGTTCTGCTCGGTGACGCGCCCGTGGGTGGCCCAGCGCGTGTGGGCGACGCCGGTCGTGGCGGGCGGCGCGGCCACGGCGACGCCGCCGCCCTCGTTCTCGCTGTCGCGCTCCTCGACCGCGGCGCGCAGGTTGGCGAGGTTGCCGACGGCGCGCACGCTCTCGACCCGGCCGCCCTCGATCGTCGAGACGCCCGCCGAGTCGTAGCCGCGGTATTCGAGCTTCTCGAGGCCACTGAGCAGGAGCTCACGACAGTGGCGGTTGCCTACGTAACCGACGATTCCGCACATGAGGCGATTAAGGGTAGACGGCGGTCCTCACGCGAGCTCGCGCTCGACCACCGTGGCAAGGCGCTCGCAGACCGCCTCGGCCTCCTCGGCGGTCGGCGCCTCGGCCATCACCCGGACGAGCGGCTCGGTGCCGGAGG
Source organism: Solirubrobacterales bacterium (assembly GCA_036399875.1). Classification (GTDB taxonomy): domain Bacteria; phylum Actinomycetota; class Thermoleophilia; order Solirubrobacterales; family 70-9; genus VRUE01. The sequence continues at coordinate 890 of DASWMG010000099.1, read as the reverse complement.
GGCGGAGCAGGACACGGCCGCGCCCCTCCAGCTCGGCGGACTCGCGCTCGACCGCCTCCCAGACGGCGGCTGCGCCATCGATCGCGGAGCGGTCGGCGACCCGGACGTTGACGAGCGTCTGCGGCAGCTTCTCCATCGGTGCGGCGTCGGCGAGGTCGCGGCCGGCCAGCACGCCCATGGTCATCAGCGCCGCGGCGATCCCGTCGCCGGTCGCGACGAAGTCGGTGTCGATGATGTGCCCCGACTGCTCGCCCCCCAGCGACCACTCGCGACGGCGCAGCTCGTCGAGCACGTAGCGGTCGCCGACGCCGGTGACGGCGACCTCGATCCCCGCCTCCTCCATCGCCTGATGGAAGCCGTAGTTGCTCATCACGGTCACGGCGACGCCACCGCCGAGCTCCCCCCGCGCCGCTCTGTCGCGGGCGACGAGCGCGATCAGCTCGTCGCCGTCGTGCGGTCGCCCGCTGGAATCAACGGCGAGGACGCGGTCGCCGTCGCCGTCGAAGGCAAAGCCGATCTGGGCGTCGCCGTCGCGGACGTGCGCGGCGAGGGTGTCGAGGTGGGTGGAGCCGCAGCCCTCGTTGATGTTGCGGCCGTCCGGCTCGGCGCCGATCAGCTCGACCTCGGCGCCGAGCCGCTCGAAGATCGCCGGCGCGGCGCGATGGGTGGCGCCGTGGGCGCAGTCGAGCGCGACGCGGACGCCGCCGAGGTCGAGCGGAAAGGCCGACTGGAGCGCCCGCAGGTAGTCCTCGAGGCCGCCGTTCAGCTCGCGGACGCGGCCGGGCTCGGCGGCGCCACCGTCGCCCTCGGAGCGGAGCAGCGACTCGATCCGCGCCTCCGCCTCATCGTCGAGCTTGGTGCCGGCCCCGCTGAAGAACTTGATCCCGTTG
>DASWMG010000098.1:0-12014 GCA_036399875.1 Solirubrobacterales bacterium | reverse complement strand
CTACCGGGTGCCGCTCGAGCTGACCGAGCTCGACCTCGACGCGCTGGAGGGGATCGACGCGGCGATCGTCGCCTACCCGCACGGCGCCTCGGCGCCGACCGTGGCCGCGCTGCGCGGCCTCGGCGCCCTGGTGGTCGACCTCTCGGCCGACTTCCGGCTGCGCGACCTGCCGACCTACGAGCGCTGGTACGGCGAGCACGGCGCCGCCGAGCTGCTCGACGGCGCCGTCTACGGACTCACGGAGATGTATCGCGAGCAGCTGCGCGAGGCCGAGCTGGTCGCGACGCCCGGCTGCTACCCGACCGCGAGCGTGCTGGCGCTGGCGCCGCTGGCCGAACGCGGCCTGCTCGAGGATGTCGTCATCGACGCCAAGCAGGGTGTGTCGGGTGCCGGGCGGGGCGGCGGCGACGCCATGCACTACGTCTCGATGGACGAGAACGCCTTCGCCTACAAGACCGAGGGCCACCGCCACCGGCCCGAGATCGAGCAGGAGCTGGCGGCGCTCGGCGGTCCCGCCCCGGTCACCTTCGTCCCGCACCTCCTGCCGCTCGACCAGGGCGAGCTGACCAGCTGTTACGTGCGCACGACCGAGCCGCTCTCCAAGGAGGACGTGCGGGCGCTGTACGAGGAGCGCTACGCCGACGAGCCCTTCGTCCAGATGGTTGAGAAAGCGCCGGGCCTGCGCGACGTGCGCGACACCAACGACTGTCACGTCTACGTGACCGTCGAGGAGCGGGGGAGGGTGCTCGCCTTCTCGGCGATCGACAACCTCTGGAAGGGCGCCTCCGGGCAGGCGGTGCAGAACCTGAACGTGATGCTGGGGCTGCCGGAGACGGAGGGGCTCCTGTGAGCGCCTCGCCGTGGGACGGGGCGGAGGAGACCTTCTTCAGGTCGCGCTGGGTCGACGCCCCGGCGGGCGTCGAAGAGCTGAATCCCTCGCAGCTCGCTCCCGGCTTCCGGGCCGGAGCCGCGCACTGCGGCCTCAAGGGCGGCGGCAAGACCGATGTCGGGCTGCTCGTCTGCGACGCGCCCGAGGTGGCCTCCTCATTGCTGCTGACGCCGAACGCCTCCGCCGCGGCGCCGGTGCGGATCTGCCGCGATCGGGTTGCACAGGGCGCCGTGCGGGCGGCGGTCGTCAACGCCGGCAACGCCAACGCGGAGACCGGCGAGCAGGGCCTCGCCGACGCCTGGGCGATGTGCGAGCGGGCGGGCGCGGAGCTCGGTCTCGACGCCGCCAGCGTCGCGGTCGCCGAGACGGGCGTGATCGGCGTGCCGCTGCCGATCGATGCCGTGCTCGGCGGCATCGGCGAGGCGGCCGGGCGGCTCGGCGAGGACGGCGCCGGCGCCTTCTCCGACGCGATTCTCACCACCGACCGCTGGCCCAAGTCCTGCACGCTGCGCGCCGGCGGCGTCACCCTCTCGGCGCAGTGCAAGGGCGGCGGGATGATCCAGCCGGGCTTCGCGACGATGCTCTGCTTTGTCCAGACCGACGCCGTCGTGGCCGACCCCGATGCGGCGCTTCGCACCGCCGTCGCCGGCTCCTTCGAGCGGATCACGGTCGACGGCCAGATGAGCACCAACGACACGGTCCTGCTGCAGGCGACCGGCGCGGCCGGCGAGCCGTTGCCCGACGGCCTGCTCGACGCGGTCCTGCGCCAGCTCGCGATCGAGATCGTCGCCGACGGCGAGGGCGCCTCTCGGGTCGGCCGGGTGCAGGTCGAGGGCGCCGCCTCGGCGGCCGAGGCGGAGCGCGTCGCGCGGGCGATCGCCAACTCGCCGCTGGTCAAGACGGCGCTGTTCGGGCGCGACCCCAACTGGGGGCGGATCGCGCAGGCGGCCGGGATGGCCCTCGCCGGCGAGGAGCTCGACGAGATCGGCGCCGACTCGATCGACGCCGCCGAGCTGGGTGAGGACGAGCCGGAGGCCGAGATCGGGATTCGGCTGGGACGTGGCGACCACGCGGCTCACGTCTGGTTCTCGGACCTGGGTTACGAGTACGTTCGGATCAACGCGGAGTACACGACCTGAGGACCAGCCCATGACCGCCAGCACCCGGACCACCGCCAACGTCGACACCCTCCTCGAGGCGCTCCCCTACATCAAGGAGTTCCACGGACGGACCGTCGTCATCAAGTACGGCGGCGCCGCGATGCGCGAGGACTCGCTGCGCGAGGACTTCGCCACCGACGTCGTCCTGCTCAAGTACGTCGGGCTCAACCCGGTGATCGTCCACGGCGGCGGTCCCGAGATCAGCCAGTACATGGAGCGGCTCGGGCTGGAGGTCCGCTTCCACGAGGGCCTGCGGGTCTCCGACGCCGAGACGGTCGAGGTGGCGCGCATGGTGCTGCTCGGCAAGCTCAACTCGGACATCGTCCAGCGGCTCAACGCCCACGGCCAGCCGGCGGTCGGGCTGTCGGGGCAGGACGGCTCGCTGTTCGAGGTCGCCCCGGTCCCCAACGCCGACGAGGTCGGCTTCGTCGGCACGGTCGAGCACGTCGACGTCGACGTGCTCAACCACATCGCCGAGGACTACATCCCGGTGATCGCCTCCTCGGCCGCCGACTCCGAGGGCCGGCCCTACAACGTCAACGCCGACGAGGCGGCCGGCAAGGTCGCGGCCGCGCTCGGCGCCCACAAGGCGATCTTCCTCACCGACGTCGAGGGCTGGCTGGCCGACCCCGACGACGGCGACTCGCTGATCACCCACGCGGCCGTGGTCGAGGTCGAAACGAAACTGCCGAGCATCGACGGCGGGATGCGGCCGAAGCTGCAGGCCTGCGTCGACGCCGTCCAGGGCGGCGCCCACTCGGCCCACATCATCGACGGCCGCAAGCCGCACAGCCTGCTGCTCGAGCTGTTCACCAACGCCGGCATTGGCACGATGGTCACGCCATGAGCGCGGAGCCGAGCGCGACCGGTCTCGCCGACCTCCAGGGTCTCGAGGAGCGCTACCTGATGCGCACCTACCGCCGCGGCGCGGTCGAGTTCGTGCGAGGCGAGGGAGCAGTGCTCTGGGACGCCGACGGCAGGGAGTACCTCGACTTCCTCGCCGGCATCTCGGTCTGCTCGGTCGGGCACTGCCATCCGGCGGTGGTCGAGGCGGTGCGCGAGCAGGCGGGCCGCCTCATGCACGTCTCCAATCTCTTCTACACCGAGCCGATGGTGCGGCTCGCCGAGCGCCTCTCGGAGTCGAGCCTCGGCGGTCGCGTCTTCCTCGCCAACTCGGGGACCGAGGCGAACGAGTGCGCGATCAAGGTCGCCCGCAAGCACGCCCACCTGCGCGGCATCGAGGCGCCGGAGATCGTCAGCTTCGAGCGCGACTTCCACGGCCGCACCTACGGGGCCCTGGCGGCCACGCCGGCGCTGGCCGCCAACGAGGCGCTGGGGCCGATGCTCCCCGGTTTCCGCTCCGTGCCGCTGGACGACGCCGAGGCGCTGCGCTCCGCGGTCGGGGGGCGGACGGCGGCGGTGCTGATCGAGCCGATCCAGGGAGAGGCCGGCGTCCACCCGGTCAGCGAGGAGGCGCTGCTGGCAGCGCGCGAGGCATGCGACGAGGCGGGCGCGCTGCTGATCTTCGACGAGATCCAGACCGGCGTCGGCCGCACCGGGTCGCTCTGGGCCTACGAGCAGACGCCCGTCCGTCCCGACGTAATCACCAGCGCCAAGGCGCTCGGCGGCGGCATGCCGGTCGGCGCCTGCGTGACGACGCCGGCGGCGGGCGAGGTGCTGGAGGCCGGCGACCACGGCTCGACCTTCGCCGGCGGCCCGGTCGCCTCGGCCGCCGCGCTCGCGGTACTGGACCTCGTGGACGATCCGGCGCTGCTGCGGCGGGTGCGCGAGCTGGGCGGGCGCCTCTGCGACGGCCTGCGCGAGCTCGACGGCGTGCGCGAGGTCCGCGGCCGCGGCCTCATGGTCGGGGTCGGGCTGGTCGACGGCAGCGACGCGGCGGCTGTCTGTGCCGACCTGCTCAGCCGCGGCCTGGTCGTCAACGCGCCCGAGCCGTCAAGCCTGCGGCTGCTGCCGCCGCTGACGGTCGACGGCGACCAAATCGACCGCGCCATTGCGCTGATCGGTGCAGCCCTCCTAAGCTACGCGCCGAAGTGAGCTCTCAGAAACTGCCACCGGAGGGACGGCCGCCAGCCTCGGCGGCCGACGCGGCGCGACGCTTGGCGACGATCGTGGACGCCGCCGAGCGCGCCGCGGCCACCGTCATCGACGAGGCCGAGCGAGAGGCGCGGAGGCGCGTCGAGGAGGCGAGCACCCGTGCCGACAAGGTCGTCGCCGAGCGCCTGCGCGAGCTGGCCGACGAGCTCGACCCGCCCGCCGAGCCGGAGCGTCCCGAGCCGCCGCGCCTGCGCTCGGTCGAGGGCATGGGGGGCGACGATGGCTCCGCGGGGAGGCGCTCCGGCTCCGCGGGCGCGCGCCTGCTCGCCACCCAGATGGCCGTCTCCGGCGCCCGCCGCGAGGAGATCGAGGCACGGCTGCGCAGCGGCTTCGAGATCGAGGACACCGACGAGATCCTCGACGCGATCCTCGGCCCGAAGGAGGGCAGTTGAGGTGCACGACGATCCGACTCGGATGATGGGCCGCCCCGGCGACCCGGAAGGGCGCCCCGGCGGCAACGGCAACCTGCGCCTGCTGGTGGCCGGCCTGGTCGCGGTGATCGTCGGCCTGGTGATCGCGATCGCGGTAATCGCCGGCGGCGACGGGGACGACGACTCGGCGGCGCCCGCCGAGGTCACGACCCTGCCGACGACGACCGAAGAGACGACCGAGACCGAGCCCGACACCACGGAGACGACCGAGGAGACCACCGCGCCCGAGGAAGACGAAGAAGACGGGGCCGGCGAAGGCGAAGAGGAAGAAGAAGCCGAACCTGAAGAAGGGGAAGCGGAAGAGCCCGAAGACGGCAGCGGCGGGATCGAAGCCCCCTAGACATGGAGGGCTTCCCGCACCGCACGGCCAGCTACGAGGCCGACCCCGCCGACGTGCATCGCGTCCTGCTGCTCTACTCGGGCGGCCTCGACACGAGCGTGATGCTGAAGTGGATCCAGGATCGCTACGGCGCCGAGGTCGTCTGCCTCACCGTCAATCTCGGCCAGCCCGGCGAGGACTACGCGGTGATCGAGGACAAGGCGAAGCGGTTGGGCGCGCTCGAGTGCCACGTCGTCGACGCCCGCGAGCGCTTCGCGACGGACTTCGTCGCCCCGGCGATCAAGGCCAACGCCCTCTACGGCGGCGGCTATCCGCTCTTCACGGCGCTGGGCCGGCCGCTGATCGCCGAGCTGGCGGTCGAGTACGCGCGGCGCAGCGGCTGCGACACGATCGCCCACGGCTGCACCGGCAAGGGCAACGACCAGGTGCGGATCGAGGCGACGGTGGCGACTCTCGCGCCGCAGCTGAAGACGATCGCGCCGGTGCGCTCCTGGCAGATGGGCCGCGAGGAGGAGATCGCCTATGCGCGCGAGCACGGCATCCCCGTCAAGGGCGGGACCGAGGTGACGCCCTACTCGATCGACGACAACCTCTGGGGACGGTCGTCGGAGGGCCGCTGGATCGAGGACCTCGACCACGCGCCCGAGGACGACGTCTTCCAGCTGGTCACGCGCCCCGAGGAGGCGCCCGACGAGGCCGAGACCGTCGAGGTCGAGTTCGAGGCCGGCGTGCCGGTGGCGCTGAACGGAGAACGCCTCCGCCTTGTCGACCTGCTCGAACGCGCCGCCGAGATCGGCTGCCGGCACGGGGCCGGCATCGTCGACCACATCGAGGACCGGATCGTCGGCCTCAAGGTGCGCGACATCTACGAGGCGCCCGCGGCGGCGATCCTGCTGACCGCCCATCAGGAGTTGGAGAAGCTGGTCGGGACGATCCACCAGAACCAGCTCAAGCCCGACCTCGACCGCAGGTGGGCCTACCTGGTCTACGCCGGGCTCTGGTGGGAGCCGCTGCGCACCGACCTCGACGCCTATATGGACGCGGTCAACGCGCAGGTGACCGGGACGATCGGCCTGCGCCTCTACAAAGGCGGCGTCCGCGTCGTCACCCGCTCCTCGCCCAACGCCGTCTACGACGCCGACCTCGCCTCCTTCGCCGAGTCGGGCGGCCTCTTCTCGCAGGAGGCCTCCCCCGGCTTCATCGAGCTCTGGTCCCTGCAGTCGCGGATGGCGCATCGAATCCGGCAGCGCGGGGAAGAGGGTTGAGGTGATCTACCACGCGATCGGCAAGGCTGTCGTCAAGTCGCTCGTCTTCTTCGTCCGCCACCGCTACGGGCGCGCCCTGCGGGTCGGCGCCGGAATCGGCGCGGTCGGCCTGGGCGTCGCCTTGTACTACGCGGCACGCGACGTTCCCGAGGGCTAAGGAGGGATTGGCGAAACCCCCGCGCGCGTCTGGCGGCGGCGGACACGGCACGGCCCGGCGCTCGCCAGCCGCAACACGGGTTTCGCCAATCCCTCCTCGCAGCCGCTACCCTCGGCGGCTTCGTGCGGAAACTGCCTGCAATTGCGCTGCTTGCGGCGGTGCTGGTCGCGGTTGCGCCAGCGCTCGCCGCCGAGGTCGACGCCCTTCGGGGAAAGGTCGATCGTGCCCGTGACGAGGCCGCGGCGCTGGCGGGGGAGATCCGCGCCACCCACGAGCGGTTCGCGGCGGCTCAGGCGGAAGCGGACGCGGCGGCGACGCGCGAGCGCGAGCTTAGCGGCCTGCTGGCGAGCGGCCGCGAGCGGGCGGCGCGCCTGGCGAAGGACGTTGCGGCGTCCGAACGGCGTCTGACCCGGCAGAAGCAGCGGCTGCGGCGGGCGCGTGGCGCCCTCGCGGCACGGCTTATCGCGATCTACCAGGGCGGTGCCCCGAGCACGGCCAGCTTCGTCCTCTCCTCAAGCGACGTCGACGACCTCGCGGTGCGCACCGAGTACCTGGAACGGATCGAGGAGTCGGGCGCGGAGCTGGCGGAGCGGGTCAAGGAAGTGCGCGACGGCGTGCGGTTCGACCTGCGCCGCGTCGCCGAGGCAAAGCGGCGGGTGGACTCCTACAACGAGCGCATGGCAGCCGCCCGCTCGGAAATCTCCGCCGTGCGAGGCGAAGCCGAAGCGGCGGCGGCGGAGCTCGAAGCGGTCGCCGCCGAACGCCGGGCGGCGCTCTCGACCCTGAAAGAGAAGATCGAGGAATGGGTGGAGGACATCGAGGCGGCGGAAGCCGCGAGCCGCGCCGCGGCCGAAGAAACGGTGGGGCGCTGGCTCGGCGGTCCCTACTCGATCCCTACCTACATCGTGATGTGCGAGTCGGGCGGCAACTACAGCGCCCTCAACCCGTCGAGCGGCGCCGGCGGCGCGTACCAGATCCTGCCCTCGACCTGGGACCTGTACGGCGGCAAGGGGGCTCCGCACGAAGCGCCGAAGGCCGAACAGGACCGGATCGCCGCCGAAATCTGGGCCGACTCGGGCGGCAGCGCCTGGGTCTGCGCCTGAGCGACTCACCATTCCGGCATTTCGGCCGCCCTGTCGCGTCTTCCGTCGCGAAGTCGTGCGAAACTTTTTGCATTCCGCGCGCCACCCGCGCGCCCGCCCCGGTTAGCGTGGCAGCATGGAGGCGATGAGAGTGAGCTGGACCGACGAGCGGTTGGATGATCTAAACGCGAAGGTCGACCGGATTGATCAGCGCGTCGATGCGCTGAGCCGTGAAATGCGCGCCGAATTCCGCGCGATGATGCGCACCATGCTCGGCGGCTTCATCACCCTCTTTGCCGCCATGCTCGCCGCGACGGCCACGATTCTCACTCAGCTCTAGTCAGGCAGGGGAGCACCGGCCCGCGTCGAAGCGGGCGTCATGTTCGTGCGCAAGAAGCGCGGCTCGTCCGCGCGTGGGTCGAAACGCAAGCCGAAAGCCAGAGCCAAGGGCAAACGCCCCAGTCGGCGTCCCCGCCTGCCCGAGGGCCTGCAGCAGCGCCACCTCGACCTGATCGCGCTCTTCTTGATCGCCGCCGGCGTCTACCTCACCTTCGTCCTCTTCTTCGGCTGGGACGGCGGCAAGGTCGGCTACGGCGTCGAGACCGCGCTCGAGTACCTGGTCGGCGGGGTCGGCGCCCGGATCGCAACCGTCCTGATGATCGTCAGCGGCGCCCTGTTGATCACCGGCACCTCGGTCTCGACCGTCGCTCGCGCGATCGGCCGTGGCTCGCGACGCCTCTTCCTCGGCAGCCGCGACATCGCCCAGACCGCGATCCAGCACCGCGACGCGTGGCGCGAGGAACGGACCCGCGAGAACAAGACCTACCCCTTCGAGACCCAGGCCGGGGCCACCGACGTGATGAGCGCCTACCCGGAGGAGGACGACCTGGAGCCGACGATCGCCGTTGCCGACGACGGCCCGGAGGCGCTCGACGAGCCCGTGACCGAGGACTTCGCCGAGGTCGAGGAGATCGAGCTGGCGCCTGAGGAGGAGGCGGAAGGCGCGGCGCCCGCGCAGCCACCTCTGACCCCGATGGGCAACAAGCGCGGCGTCACCGAATCCGAGCAGATCGACTACCGGCCGCCGCCGGCGAAGGCTCTGGAGAAGGGGAAGGGGGACAAGGGCCCCGACCCGCGCGACCACGAGGAGATCGGCCGCAAGCTCGTCGAGACGCTCGGCCACTTCGGCGTCGAGGCCAAGATCGTCGGCATCGTCAGCGGCCCGCACGTCTCGCGCTTCGAGCTTCGCCTCGCGCCTGGCACCAAGGTGAAGAAAGTCACCGAGCTCTCCAACGACCTCGCCTACGCGCTCGCCTCGACCGACATCCGCATCCTTGCCCCGATCCCAGGCAAGCAGGCGGTCGGCGTCGAGGTTCCCAACACCCGCCGCCGCCTCGTCCGGCTCGGCGACATCTACGCCGGGCGGCCCGAGAAGACCTCGCCGCTGGTGGCCTGGCTCGGCAAGGGCATCGACGGCAACGCGGTCTGGACCGACCTCGCCAAGATGCCGCACGTCCTCGTCGCCGGCACCACCGGCTCGGGCAAGTCGGGCTGCGTCAACGCGATCCTCTCCTCGATCCTCATGCACGCCTCGCCCAACGACGTGCGGCTCGTCCTCGTCGACCCCAAGCAGGTGGAGCTCAACCACTACGAGCACGTCCCGCACCTGCTGACCCCGGTGGTCACCTCGCCGCGGCTGGCGGCCAACGTCCTCTCCAACCTGATCGGCGAGATGGAGAGCCGCTACGGGATCATGGGCCAGGCGCGCTGCCGCAACCTCGCCGAGCTCAACCGGGCTCGCGCCAAGGCCGGCGAGCCGCCCCTGCCGCACATCCTCTGCGTGATCGACGAGCTCGCGGACCTGATGATGGTCTCGCCGGCCGAGGTCGAGGACTCGATCATCCGCCTCGCCCAGAAGTCGCGCGCCACCGGCATTCACCTGGTGCTGGCGACGCAGCGTCCCTCGACCGACATCATCACCGGCACGATCAAGGTCAACATCCCGGCCCGGATCGCCTTCGCCGTCTCCTCGCAGACCGACTCGCGCGTGATCCTCGACCAGGGCGGCGCCGAGGCGCTGCTCGGCCAGGGCGACATGCTCTTCCGCGGCGCCGGGACGTCGAAGCTGGCCCGCATCCAGGGCGCCTTCGTCACCGAGGAGGAGATCGCCAGGATCACCGGCCACTGGGCCAAGCAGGGCGAACCCGAGTTCGAGGCCGAGTTGCTCGAGGTCCACGAGGAGAAGGGCGTCGAGGCGGAGGGCGACTACGACCCCGACAGCGACGACTTGCTCGAGGAAGCGATCCGCACCGTCGTCCAGACCGAAACCGCCTCCGTTTCGATGCTGCAGCGCCGGCTGCGGGTCGGCTACACGCGGGCCGGCCGTCTGGTGGACATGCTGGAGCGGCGCGGCGTCATCTCCGGCTACGAGGGATCGAAACCGCGCCAGGTGCTGATAACCGAGGCCGACATCCCGCGTGTCCTGGGCAGCGGAGGCGGCGCTCCCGAGCCCGAGCCGGTGGCCGTCGACGCCGACGAGGGCCTCGGTTAACGGCCTTTTCACGACGCGCCGCCGCGAGCGGCGACAATGGCGGGGTGGAGGGACGGGAGTGAGCGAAAAAGCGGTCCGCGCGGGCATAGTCGTGACCGGGACCGAGGTGCTGACGGGCCGGGTCACCGACCGCAACGGTCCATGGATCTCCGAACGGCTCGCCGAGCTGGGCGTCGACGTCGCCCACATCCAGGTCGTCGGCGACCGACCGGCCGATCTCGAGGCGGCGCTGCGCTTCATGGCGGCCGAGGGGATGGACCTGATCGTCACCTCCGGGGGGCTGGGGCCGACCGCGGACGACCTGACCGCCGAGATCGTCGCCCGCTTCGCCGGGCTCGAGATGTTTCTAGACGAGGCGATGGAGGCGAAGATCGCGGCGATCCTGGCCGAGTTCGCCCGCCGCTTCGACTTCGACGCCGAGGCGCTGCGGGAGGCCAACCGTAAGCAGGCGATGGTTCCGGAGGGAGCCGTCGCGCTCGACCCGGTCGGCACGGCGCCCGGCCTGGTCGTCCCGGCCGGGGAGCAGGTCGTGGTCGTGCTCCCCGGTCCGCCGCGCGAGCTGCGGCCGATGTGGGAGGCGGCGATCGAGTCGCGCCCGGTCCAGGCCGCGCTGGCGCGCGCGACGCCCCTGCACGGCTACACGGTGCGCATGTTCGGCATCCCCGAGTCGGAGATCGCCAAGAGCCTGCGCGAGATCGAGGCGGGGGGGACCGACCTGGAGGCGGTCGAGATCACCACCTGCCTGCGGCGCGGCGAGATCGAGATCGACGTCCGCTACCGGGCCGAGGCGGGAGTGGCCGCCGAGGAAGTGCGGGCGGGCCTCGCCGAGCGTCACCGGCAGCACGTCTTCAGCCTCGAAGGAGAGACGATCGACGCCCAGATCGCCGCGCTCCTGCAGGGCCGCAGTCTCGCCCTGGCGGAGTCGTGCTCGGGCGGGCTGCTGGCGGCGCGAATCACCGATCTGCCCGGCGCCTCTGCTTACTTCGCGGGGGGCGTCGTCGCCTACTCGAACGGGGCCAAGGCGGAGCTGCTCGGCGTCGACCCGGCCCTGATCGAGCGCCACGGAGCCGTATCCGCGCAGGTCGCCGAGGCGATGTCGCGCGGCGCCCTGGAGCGCTTCGGCGCCGACGTCGCCGTCGCCATCACCGGGATCGCGGGGCCGGACGGGGGGACTGAGGAGAAGCCGGTCGGCTACGTCTGCTTCGACGCGCGGCTGGCGGACGGCACGGCCCTGGCCCGCGACCCGGTGATCCCGGGCGGGCGCGCCGACGTCCGCGAGCGCTCGGCGCTGGTCGGGATGCACATGCTGCGCACCCTGCTCAGCGGCGGCGAGGCGCCGCTGTAGCTGCCGAGGCGCGCCGTCGCGAAAGTCGGCACGCACTTTTTGCGTTCGGCGCGCAACGCGTGCGCCGCGAGCCCCTAGGGTCGTCGCATGGCCAAGGAGAGGCTCAAGAGCCCGCGGGCGAAGCTGTTCGTCGCCCTCGACCTGCCCGACCGGGTGAAAGAGGGGATCGCGGCGTGGGGCGAGCGGGAGCTGGAGGACTCGGCCCTGCGCCGAGTCGCTCCCCAGTCGCTCCACGTCACCCTCGCCTTTCTGGGCTGGCGGCCGGAGAAGGAGATCCCGCGGCTGGCGGAGGTCGTGGACGAGAACCATGCGCCGGCGCCCGCGATCGAGCTCGGGCAACCGGTCCAGCGGCCGGAGCGGGGCCGGCCGCGCCTCTTCGCCCTGCCGGTCGAGTCGGGGGCCGCGGTCGCGCTGCAGGCGGGGCTGGAGGAGAGGCTGGTCGCGGCCGGGCTCTACGAGCCCGAGAAGCGGCCGTTCTGGCCGCACGTAACGGTCGCCCGCGTCAAGCGCGAGGAACGCGGCTCGAAGCGGCCCGCGCGCGTGTCCCAGCTTCCGGGGGCGCTTTCGGAGGAGCTGCTGCGGCCCTTCGATGCCGTCCGAATCACGCTCTACCGTTCTGAACTCCAGCCGCGTGGTGCGCAGTACACCCCGTTGGCGCAAGTCGAGCTGCCCGCGGGCG
>DASWMG010000097.1:0-3988 GCA_036399875.1 Solirubrobacterales bacterium | reverse complement strand
CGCCGAAGGCGCAGACCGCCCCGATAGCCGCGCGGACGCTGTTCGGCCAGTCGGGCGCGCGGCGCGCCGCCGGCATCACGACGCCGAGCATCTGCGAAGCGGCCGAGTCGAGCGCCGCCATCAGGGCGTCGTCCTTGTCCTCGAAGTGGGAGTAGAAGGTGGCCTGCGAGATCGAGGCACGGGCCGCGATCTCGGCGATCGTCACGGCGGGATAGCCGCGCTCCTTGGCGCAGGCGGCGAGAGCCCGGATGATCCGCTCGGCCTGGCTGTAGGCGACGAAGGGGGGCGGATGGCCGTCGTTGTCCGGTCGCGGCCGCCGACCGGCCAGACGCAGCTTCATCGGCGGGGGCCGGTAGTCGAGCGCCCACGCGAGCAGGTCGTCGGCGAGCTCCGGCAGTCCGTCGACGTCGCGGCGCAGCTGGACCTGGATCACCATCTGGGCGCCGCCGAGCAGACCGTGGACCATCGGCCGTGACAGCTCCTCGCCGTGGCAGTTCGTGACTGTCTCGCCGACGACCGCCTCGAATTCCTCGAGCACCCGTTCGAGCGCCTTGCGCCCCGGTTCGCCGGCGGTGTAGATGCCGTCGAAGCAGAGATGAGCGGCGGCCTCCTCGTTGACGATTGTTTCAAGGGCACGCCGCAGCGCCCCGCGGGCGCGGCCTTCCCACGCGCCATTGTCCTCGCCATGGCCGTTGGCGAGCTCGTCTTTGACCAGCGTCATCCCCTGCTCGGCGATCCCCTCGAAGGTGGCGAGGAAGCACTCCTCCTTGTCGCGGAAGTGCTCGTAGAAGGCGCTGCGTGAGACGCCGGAGAGTTCCAGGACGTCGGCCACGGTGGTGTCCTCGTAGCCCTTGGTCGCGACGGCGGCGACCATCGCCCCGAAGAGCCGCTCACGCTGGTTCTTGGCGACCTCCTCGCGCGCCATTCCAGGTCCGGGGCGAAGCATCCGCTCCCGCAACTGATCCGCATTTCCCCATGGCGTCCGCACGTTCCCGGGCGGACCATAACCAGCCATCGTGGCCTCTCGACGCGGCCTTGCGGGGGACTAGAAACGTCTGTACGTGAGCGTCCCCCGAACGCCGCTTATTTGGCGGCAGTAATGCTCAGTACATAAGCCTATGTTAGTAGGAACTTTTTGATCGAATGTTTTTCTTGTAAGAAGTTGTAGAACGCAGAATTGCGTGACGTTCCTAATTCAGGAGTGGGGATTGGCCATCCGGCGGTGGTCGAGAGCCTCCTCGAGCACCGCGGGCTCGACCCCCTGCTCGAGCGCGACCTCGCGCAGCGAGCGCCCCGACTCGGCCGCAACCTTGACGATGTCGGCGGCGCGGTCGTAGCCGATGTGCGGGTTGAGCGCCGTCGCCGTCGCCAGCGTCGCCTCCGCGTGGCGCTCGGTCATCTCCTCGTTGGCCTCGAGCCCGGCGACGCATTTCTCGTCGAGCAGGCGCGAGGCCGAGGCGAGCAGCTTGATCGAGTCGAGTAGGCAGCGCGCCATCAGCGGGACCCGGACGTTGAGCTCGAACTGGCCCTGGCTGCCGGCGACGGCGATCGCGGCGTCGTTGCCGACCACCTGGGCGGCGACCTGGATCACGACCTCGGGGATCACCGGGTTGACCTTCCCGGGCATGATCGAGGATCCCTTCTGCAGCTCCGGCAGGCGCAGCTCGGCGAGGCCGGCCCGCGGCCCCGAGCCCATCAGCGCCAGGTCGTTGGCGATCTTGTTCAGAGAGACCGCGTAGACCTTGAGCATCCCGGAGAGCTCGACCAGGGCGTCGCGGTTGCCCTGCGCCTCGAAGCGGTCGAGCGGCTCGGAGATCGCCAGGCCGCTCGACTCGGCCAGCTTCTCGCGGACCTTGGCGGCGAACTCGGGGTGGGTGTTGAGGCCGGTGCCGGTGGCGGTGCCGCCGAGCGGGATCTGGCCGACGCGGCGCAGGGTCGCTTCGACCCGCTGGATGCCGAGCCGCACCTGCGCCGCGTAGCCGCCGAACTCCTGGCCCAGCGTCACCGGAACCGCGTCCATCAGGTGGGTGCGGCCGGCCTTGACGACGTCGGCGAAGCGATCGGCCTTCTCGCTCAGCGACGCCTGCAGCGCGTTCATCGCGGGGAGCAGGTCGTGCGTGACCTCGTCGAGCGCCGCCAGGTGGACGGCGGAGGGGAAGACGTCGTTGGACGACTGGCCCATGTTGACGTGGTCGTTGGGATGGGCGGCATCGCCGGCGAGGCTGGCGATCACCTCGTTGGCATTCATGTTCGAGGAGGTGCCGGAGCCGGTCTGGAAGACGTCGACTGGGAACTGGTCGTCGTGTTCGCCGGCCGCCACCGCGTCGCCCGCCTCGGCGATCGCCGAGGCCAGCCCCTCGTCGAGCAGTCCCAGCTCGCCGTTTGCCCGCGCCGCCGCCGCCTTTATCTGGCCCAGCCAATGGACCACGGGAACGGGTATGCGCTCACCTGAAACCGGAAAGTTGGCGACCGCCTTGTCGGTCTCGCCGCCCCAGAGCTGCTCAGTCAAGTCTTGCCTCCAGCGAAGTCGTTTAGAGGCTGCAGCGTATTCAGCCGCGCTCGCGCCCGGCCTCGTACCCGCGCTCGTAGGCGCGCTGGAAGGAGGCCGAGGGCTGGCGGCCGCCCGCCGGCCCGTAGCGCGCCGCGGCATCTAGGCGGCGCAGGAGGTCGGCGTGGATGCCGGCCGTCTCCTCGGCGCCGCGGGCAGCGGCGCCGAGGAGGTAGCCGAGCTCGAGGCCCGCCTCGGCGCCGCGCTCCGCGCGCGCTTCGGCGTTCAGTCGCGTCGCCGCCTCGACCAGCGAGCGGCCGACCGTCGCGAGGTCGCCGCCCTGCTGGTTCTCCGCCAGGCAGTCGGAGATCGGCACCACGCCGTCCAGCTTCACTTCGCCCGGCGCGTCGCCGAGGGCGCCGAGATAGGCGCCGGGCCCGTCGAGGCAGGCGACCGGCGTCGCGTCGCTCGTCGAGCCGCAGCCGGGGACGGCGAGCGCAGCCGCGAGACCGACGATCGCGGTCGTGCGAGCGGTCGCGAGGCGGCGCATCGGCCGCATGCTACGGACCCGCCGTCCCAACGGTGCCCATATGGGCACGGTTGGGACGGCGGGTCCTCTAGTCGCCGGCGCCGATGCCGCCGGCGCGGACTGAGGAGATGCCGCCTGAGGGCGGGGGCGGCGGCTCGGGCGCCGGCGGTTTGCTGTCGGGCCTCGGTTTCGGCCGCGACGCGACGCCCTGGAAGCTGACGGCGAAGACCTGGACCCATTCGGCGATCTGCCACTGACGCACGGTCGCGTGTTCCCAGGAGAGGTGGAGGTGATGGCCGCAGCCGTGCCCCGCGTCACCGTCGTAGCCGACCCAGCGGAAGGGCGGCAGCGGTTTGTTCTGCCGCGGCTCGGCCCAGAGGGCAAGCCGCGTGATCCCGCGCCAGGCGGCGTCGCAGCCGTCGCTCGGGCGCAGCGGCACGATGTCGACGGCGAGGCCGTTGTGGTGGTCGGAGCCGGTCACGTGGCAGTCATCGCAGCCGACGTGTTCGCCGCTGCCCGGCAGTCGTCCCGAGTAGCCGTCGGTGACGTAGATCGGGAAGCGCTGGGCGAGCCAGCGCAGGTTGGGGACGATCCGCCGGTCGACCATGTCGCCCTCTTCGTGCGGGACCGAGGCGGGGATCGGAACTATTTCCGCGGGCGCGTAGGCGAAGCGGCTCAGGGGCGGGCCCGCGCTCGCCGATGGCGCTAGCCAGCCGACCAGCAGTGCGACGACCGCGGCGCCGAGGGCGATCCTCGCCCAGGCCCCGGTCAACCCGTCCTCTTCGATGCCCTCTGCCATCCCCCTGCCTATCGACAACACCCCCAGCGCTCCTTGAGAGCGGCACGACCGCGACCTGGCTGGGCGGCCAGTAGGGTTGCGCGGCGATGCCGACGGTTCGGGAAGCCAGCTTCGACCTCTTCCGCGCCCACGGGATGACGACGATGTTCGGAAACCCGGGCTCGACCGAGCT
>DASWMG010000096.1:0-3012 GCA_036399875.1 Solirubrobacterales bacterium | reverse complement strand
AGGGGACCCACCACCCCCTCCGGTCGCTAAAGCGTCCTCGGGGGTGGTCCCCCCTACGACGCCACCCGCGGGAGAGACGGTCTAGAAAGACCGAGGGTTCCAACGCTCCGGCGAGCACGACGCCGGCAAGGAAGACCGCTGCGACCGGGCTTGACAAGGCGCACGCGGCGGAGGCGAGGAAAGCTGCCGCGCGCCAACCCAGTTGCAGCGAACGCAGGGTTGCGAGGCCGAAGGCGACGCCTAGGGCGAAGGTGAGCTGGCCGTCGGCCAGCAGGGTGACCACGCCGGCCGCGAACCAGAGGGTCGCCCAGCGCGCCTGCTCGCCCCAGCGGTCGCGGACGAGGCGGTCGAAGAGGTAGGCGGAGGCGACGACGGCGAGGCCGCCGACGAGGCGCGGCCCGAGCAACGAGGCCAGCGGCGGAAAGAGGACGCTGTAGGTGAGCGTGTAGTGACCGCCGTACCAACTGCCGTTCCAGATCGAAAGGCCGCCGCGCTGGAAGAGCTCGGTGCGGAAGACCTGCGCGGCGAGGTCGCCCACCGGGGGGTTCCAGGCGAGCATGGCGGCGGCGAGCGCGGTGCTGAGCGCGACGGCCGGCAGCCAGTCGAATCGGAGGGGCTTGGACTGGACCATGGGTGGCGGGCCAAGGATAGAGCGGCGTCGTGCAACGATTTCAAGCGTGAGCGCGGAAATCCTCGTCGTCGAGTGCGGCCTGGTCCCCTACGGGGAGGCGCTCGAGCATCAGCGCCGCCTGGTCGAGGCACGGCAGGCCGGGGAGATTCCCGACGTGCTGCTGCTGCTCGAGCACCCGCCCACCTACACCCGCGGGCGCCGCTCGGGCGCCGAGGAGCTGCCGATGGGCGTCGAGTGGTACGAGGCGCAGGGGATCGAGGTCCACGAGACCGACCGGGGCGGGCGGGTCACCTACCACGGTCCCGGGCAGCTCGTCGCCTACCCGATCGTCTCGCTGAGGCCCTACGGCGACGACGTCCACGAGTACGTGCGACGGTTGGAGCGGGTCGCAATCTCCTCGCTCGCCGATCACGGCGTCGAGGCCGGCACGATCGAAGGACTGACGGGTGTGTGGACGGACGGCGCCCCGCCCCCAGAGGGCGACGCGCGCAAGATCGGGTCGATCGGCGTCCACGTGAGCAGCGGGGTCACCAGCCACGGGCTGGCGGTCAACGTCGACAACGACCTGCAGCCGTTCGAGTGGGTGGTGCCGTGCGGGATCGAGGGCTGCCGGGTCACCTCATTGAGCCGCGAGCTTGGGGCCGAGCAAGACCTCGGCGCCTTCGCCGCCACCGTCGCGGCCCGCTTCGGCGAGGTCTACGACCGCGAGCCGGTCGCCGCCGAGCCGGCGAGCCTGGAGCTCGGCGTCGCTAGGGTCGTCGTATGAGCGAGACGGTCGAGCAGAGCGAGCGCGGCGCCCCGACGGTCGAGCGCGTCCACGTCACCCGCTCGCGCGCCAAGCCGGGCGGCACCGCCGCCAGCGGCGAGGGCGCCGTCCCCTTCCGCCGCGCCCGCAAGCCGCCGTGGCTGAAGGTGCCGGCGCCGGGCGGCCCGACCTACCGCCGCCTCAAGGCCGAGATCGGCGGCGAGGGGCTGCATACCGTCTGCGAGGAGGCGAATTGCCCCAACGTCGGCGAGTGCTGGGAGCGCGGCACCGCGACCTTCATGATCCTGGGCGACGTCTGCACGCGGCGCTGCGGCTTCTGCAACGTGCAGACGGGGGTACCGAGCTGGAACGACCCGCTGGAGCCGCTGCGGGTCGCCAACCAGGTGAAGCGGATGGGGCTGCGCCACGCGGTGATCACCTCGGTCGACCGCGACGACCTGCCCGACTACGGGGCGGGCGCCTTCGTCGGCACGATCCGCTCGATCCGCATGCAGGCGCCCGGCTGCAAGGTCGAGGTGCTGACGCCCGACTTCCGCGGTCAGGAGATGCCGCTCGCCAAGGTGATCCACGAGCGGCCCGACGTCTTCAACCACAACGTCGAGACGGTGCCGCGCCTCTACCCGAAGGCGCGCCGCGGCTCCAAGTTCCTGCGCTCGGCGCGGGTGCTGCGGATGGCGAAGGAGATGGGCGGTCCCGAGGTCGTCACCAAGTCGGGCCTGATGGTCGGGCTCGGCGAGTCCTTCGAGGAGATGGTCGAGACCTTCGGCATCCTGCGCGAACACCGCGTCCAGGTGCTGACGGTCGGCCAGTACCTGCGGCCTACCGAGAACCATCTGCCGGTCGAGCGCTACTGGCACCCCGACGAGTTCGCGGCGCTGGAGAAGGCCGCCTATGAGCTCGGCTTCGAGTCGGTCGCCTCGGGGCCGCTGGTGCGCTCCAGCTACCACGCCGACAAGCACCTGCCCGAGCGGGCCGCGGTCGCGTAGCGCGCCGCGCGCCCCTCCCAGCTAGACCTCGACCGGGTGCGGCGGCGGCTCGTCCCAGAGGCCGAACCGTTCGCGCCAGTAGTCGGTGAGGAAGACGTTGTTCGGGTCGCGCTCGGCTCGCAGCGCCAGGAAGTCGTCCCAGCGCGGGTACTGGGCGCGGAGGAAGTCGATCCAGGTGCGGTCGCCCGCCGGGTAGCGCGGCTGGAACTTGCCCCAGTGGAGGCGGAAGGGGATCCCCGCGTCGCGCAGCAGCGACCAGAGCTGCGGGTAGAACCGCTCGACCGGGTCCTCGGCGTTCTCGGCGAACCAGTAGGGGTCGACGCGGAAGGCGCCGTCCCGCCACTCGTCCTCGCCGTCGCTGTGCGCGGCGTTGAGCCAGAAGCGCTCCGGCATCGTCGCGTAGAGCTCCCAGGCGTAGGTGCCGGTGCGGCGCAGCGCCTCGCCGTCATCGTCCGGCTCGCCGAACCAGTCGCGCAGCAGTCGCATGACTTCGGCGGTGCGCGGCAGCGGGACCCACGGCTCGGTGAACTCGGTCGGCATCAGCACGTCGCTGGCCTGGTTGTCCATCGGCAGGCCGTGCCAGCCGTGGTCGCGGAAGCGCTGCGGCTGGCCCTTTTCGGCGCCCTTCT
>DASWMG010000095.1:0-7525 GCA_036399875.1 Solirubrobacterales bacterium | reverse complement strand
CGAGCTGCACCCGTAGTCAGGCGAGGGGGGAGAACTCGATTCCCTCGTTCCTTATACGGGGATGCGCTGTTGTCTCATGTCGCCCGCCCGGGGTCGCCCGCCGTGCCAAATCTGACTGAGCTCGTTCACCACGGGGCGCTGGGTGTCGGGCTGGGGATGTTCCTCGGCAAGGTCGTCGTGCATCGGATCGAGCAGCGCAGCGGCGAGATTTCTCCTCACGCCGTTCGTGGACTCGAAGTGAGGTGGGCATCGGGCATAGCGGTAGGTTTTGTCTGCCTCGATCTCGCGCGCAAGGTAGCCTTTTGAACCGTGATGCGCCACCTCCGAATACTTCTAGTCATTGCGCTCGCCGCTACTGCGGCGGCGGCGCTGGAGGAGGTTCTCGGTCTCGACAGCGAAGGCTTGGCCCTTAGCGTCGATGGACTGATCCATGCCTGCCTTGGGATAGCAGCTGTCTTCGTCGCGGCCCTCAGCGACCGCGAGTTCTTCGGCTTGAAGTAGCTGACGTCTCGCTAGGCCGAGGCCGCTCATACACTGGGCCCCGAGATGACCCTCGTAGTCAAGCTCGGCTCCTCGATCGTCGCCGCCGACGACGGCGAGCTGCGCGTCGACGTCCTCGACTCCGTCTGCGCGCAGGTGGCGCGACTGGAGCAGGACGGCGAGCGCGTCGTCCTGGTCACCTCCGGCGCGATCGCCCGGGGACGGCGATTGCTCGGTTTGACCGAGCGGCCGCGCTCGATGGACGAGTTGCAGGCCGCCTCCGCGGTCGGCCAGGGCGACCTCTTCCGCGCCTACGAGTCGCGCCTGAGTGAGAACGGCACGCGCGCCGCCCAGGTCCTGCTCACCGCCGCCGACATCGCCGCGCGGACCAACTACCTGAACGCGCGGGGGACGCTGCGGCGGCTGATCGAGTGGGGGGTGGTGCCGGTCGTGAACGAGAACGACACCACCGCCACCGACGAGATCAGCTTCGGCGACAACGACTTCCTCGCCGCCCAGGTCGCGGTCCTGCTCGACGCGCGCCTGCTGGTGCTGCTCTCCAACGTGGAAGGTCTGCACCGGGGCGACCCGCACACCGACCCTGACGCTGAGCGAATCGCCGCGGTCGGCGATTTTGCCGAACTGGAGGACGTCGAGATCGGCGAGCGCACCTCGGCCTTCGGACTCGGCGGGATGCGCAGCAAGGTGGCCGCCGCCGAGATGGCGAGCGAGGCGGGCATCGAGACCGTCATCTGCGACGGGACCGCCCCCGGCACCCTGGCGGCGGCAGCCGGCGGCGAGGCGGTCGGGACCCGCTTCGCGGCGCAGCAGGGACGGGCGCCGAGCTTCAAGCTGTGGCTCAAGTACGCGAAGACCAGCAAGGGGCGCCTCTCCGTTGACGAGGGTGCCGCGCGGGTCCTGCGCGAGAGCGGCTCCAGCCTGCTGCCGGTCGGGATCACGGCCGTCGACGGCAGCTTCGAAGCCGGCGACGCGGTCGAGGTGGTCGCCGACGGGGACGTGCTCGGCAAGGGGATCGTCGACTACTCCTCGCGCGAGCTGACGCAGGTGAAGGGCCTGAAGAGCGCCGCGGTGCGCGAACGGCTCCCGCATGCGGCCGACGAGGTGATCCATCGGGATCGGTTTGTGTTGATGTAGGAAGCGGGGTGGGAGGGGCACCCGACCCTCCTGGGTACCCTTAGCCGGCATGGCGATCGCGGCGAAAACCGTTGCTCAGACTTGCGAAGCGGCGAAGGCCGCCTCGCGGGCGCTCGCTGGCGCCTCGACCGAGGCGAAGAACGCGGCGCTGGAGGCGACGGCGCGCCTGCTCGACGAGCGCGGCGCCGAGATCCTCGAGGCGAACGCCGCGGACCTCGCCGACGAGCGTGCCGAAGGGTTGAGCGCGGCGCTGCGCGACCGCCTCACGCTCAGCGAGGCGCGGATCGCGGCGATGGCCGAGGGCGTCCGCGTCGTCGCCGCGCTGGAGGACCCCATCGGCGAGGAGCTGGAGCGCAAGACGCTGGCGAGCGGGCTCGACCTGCGCAAGCTGCGCGTCCCGCTCGGGGTCGTCGCCGTCGTCTACGAGGCGCGGCCGAACGTGACGATCGACTGCGCCGCATTGACGGTCAAGAGCGGCAACGCGATCGTGCTGCGCGGCTCCAGCTATGCCGAGCGGTCCAACGGCGCCCTGGCGGCGATCGTCCGCGAGGGCCTCGCCGACGCGGGACTGCCCGAGGACGCGGTTCTGCTGCTGGCCGGGGGCGGCCGGGAGGATCTGGCGGAGCTGGCGACCCAGGACCGCACCGTCGACCTGCTGATCCCCCGTGGCGGCGAAGGGCTGAAGGCGGCGCTGAAGGACGTCGCCACGGTTCCGGTGATCTACGCGGCCGCCGGTAACTGCCACGTCTACGTCCACTCCGAGGCGGACCTGGAGATGGCGCGGAAGATCGCCTACAACGCCAAGGTGCAGCGTCCGGGCGTCTGCAACGCTGCCGAGACGCTGCTGGTCGACGCGGCCGTCGCGGCGGAGTTCCTGCCGGGCATCTTCGACGACCTGCGCGCCGCCGGTGTCGAGCTGGTCGGCGACGAGCGCGCCCGCGAGCTGGCCGGCGACGTCGAGGTCGGCGTCGCAAGCGAGGAGGACTGGGCGACCGAGTACCTCGACCTGAAGATGGCGGTGGGCGTCGTCGATTCGCTGGAGGAGGCGGTCGAGCACGTCAACAGCCACGGCACGACCCACTCCGAGGCGATCGTCACCCGTTCCGAGGAAGCGATCGATCGCTTCACCGAGGGGGTGGACGCGGCGGTCGTCTACGCCAACGCCTCGACCCGCTTCACCGACGGCTTCGAGTTCGGAATGGGCGCCGAGATCGGCAACTCGACCCAGAAGCTGCACGCGCGCGGTCCGATCGGGCTGCGCGAGCTGACCACCTACAAGTACGTCGTCCGCGGCAGCGGACAGGTGCGTGAGTAGCGCCCGCGCCGAGCGATCCGGGGGCATCGGCGTGCTCGGCTCGGCGTTCAACCCGCCGCACCTCGGGCACCTGGCGCTGGCCCAGGAGGCGCTCTGGCAGCTCGGGCTGGAAGAGGTGGTGCTGATGCCGACCGGCGAGGCGCCGCACAAGCGGATCCTCGACGACCCCGGCCGCGAGCTGCGGCTTGCGATGACCCGCCTCGCCGCCGCCGACGACACCCGCTTCAGTGTCTCCGCCCTCGAGGTCGAGCGCGAGGGGCCGTCCTACACGTTTGAGACCTTGGAGCTGCTTGCCGAGGAACGCCCCGACACCGACTTGGTCTTCGTGATGGGGGCGGACGCGGCGGTCGGGCTGGAGAGCTGGAAGCGCCCCGAGCGGGTGGTCGAGCTGGCGCGGCTCGCGGTGGCGCGGCGGTCCGGCGTCTCCGACGCCGACGTGGCGGCGTCGATGCGCAGCCTCGGGGCCGACGGGCGGGCGACGATGCTGGAGATGCCGCAGTTCGGCGTCTCCTCCTCTGCCGTGCGCGAGCGGGCGGCCGAGGGCCGGCCGCTGCGCTACCTCGTCCCCGAGCCGGTCGCGCGCTTCATCGAGGAGAAGGGGATCTACTCGTGAGCGGGAAGCGCCCGAACGCCCAGGAGACGGAGAGCCTGGCACGCCGCCTCGCCGAGGTGGCCGACTCGAAAGGGGCGAGCGAGATCGTCGTCCTCGACATGCGCAGCCTCGCCTCCTACACCGACTTCCTGACGATCTGCACCGCGCGCAACGAGCGGCAGGCGCGGGCGATCGTCGATGAGGTTCGGGTGAAGCTGAAGCAGGAGCGCAAGCTGCTGCCGGGGGGCGTCGAGGGGACCGGGCCGGCGGGCTGGGTCGTCCTCGACTACCTCGACGCGGTGCTGCACGTCTTCACCGCCGAGGAGAGGCAGCGCTACCAGCTGGAGGACCTCTGGCGCGAGGCGCCGCGCCTCGAGCTGGGCCTCGACGAGGATGCCCGCTCGGCGGCGGGCGCCTGAGAAGGCGCCGCCCCGCGAATACGTCCGAGCTCGCTCTTAGGTTCCCGAGCATGGGTGGCTTCAAGAGGGCGCTGCTCGGCTACCGCCGCGCCGAAGTCGACGCGGCGATCGCCAGCCGCGATACGCGGATCTGGGCGCTTGAGCGCGAGGCCGAGGACAGCGGCGAGCGCCTGCGCAGCGCCAGCGGCGCCCTGGCGCGCGCCGAGCAGGAGCTGACCTCGCTCTCCGGCATGGTGCTCGAGCGCGAGCGCGAGATTCGCGGCTTGGAGGAGCGCCTGCGCGAAGCCAACGAGCGACACGACCGCAGCATCGCCTCGCTCGAGTCGACCGCGGGCCGGCTCGAGGAGATTCAGGCTCAGGCGCGCGGCCAGGCGACCCGGATTCGGATGAAAGCGCTCAGCGAGGCGGTCGAGGTGAGCCGCCGCCGGGAGGCGGCAGAGAACGGGGCGGCACAGAACGGGGCGGCACAGAACGACTCCGGACTCCTCGACTCCGGCCTCTTCGAGGGCGACGTCAAGCTCCAGATCGGCCCGCTCGGCGACTTCTCGCAGCTGGTCGGTTTCGAGGACGTGATCGCCGGCCTCGGCGCCTCGGAGATCTCGGTCGAGCGCTTCTCGGAGGGTCGCGCGACCCTCTCGGTTCACCTCGACGAGCCGGTTGAGCTGCTGCGCGAGCTCGAAGAGCGCGCCCCGCTCGACTTCCGCGTCCGCCGCACCGGCGACGACGTCATCCTCGACGTCGAGGACGAGCAGGATTCCGGCCGGCGCGCCGCCTGAGAACCTCTAACCTGACCCCCCTCGGGGCTGTAGCTCAGCTGGAAGAGCGACGCGCTGGCAGCGCGTAGGTCACGGGTTCGAGTCCCGTCAGCTCCATCTCCCGCCTCGCGCGACGGAGCGATAAACGCCCCCTGAGCATTTAGTACTCTTCCCGCCGTCCGATTTCGAAGCAGGGAGGCACACGGTGCAGATGAAGAGGTTCTCGGGGCAGACGACGGTCCGCGATCTTTGCGTGTCGATCGCCGTTCTCTTCGCGCTCGTCTGGGCATCGATGCCGTCGAGCGCGGCGGCCGCGACCACGCCGCCTGCTCTTTACGAGTGCCAGCCGCGGGATCCCGACATGGCTCGCCCGCCGGCCCCGCCCGAACTGCCGCCCGAGGTCGCCGCGAGCCTGCCCGAGGCGATCGAGAGCGACGACTTTCAGCGGCTCTGCCCGAAGGGAGAGGTTCCCGAGCCGACCCAGCCAGCCTCCGCCAAAGCGATTCCGCCCTCGCGCGAGCTCCGCGGCGACAAGGCCGTTGCGCAGGGCCGGTCTCGCGAGCCCGTTCTCCTGCGGCGAGCCGGACAACGGCACCGTCGAGGGGGAGCGACGACTTCACGGTCGTCGATCTCCTCGTTCTGGTACTCGTGGGCCGGTGGAAGGCAGGGTTTCACCAATGCGCAGAACGTGAACGGTTGGTTCGTCTCCCAGACCAACGAGCAGCCCTACATCGACTATTCCGAAAGCCTCAAACAAGCTCATAGTCTGGGCCAGCTCTGGGTGGTCGGCGAAGGTGGCGGCTGTTGGTCCAGCGCCGAGACCGGCTGGAGCGAGTCGGCCGGGCAGTTCGGCGACGTCAACCCCCACCTGTTCATCTTCGCCTTCGACTGCGGCGTCGGGCTCGGCTACGTCGGCTCGAGCACGATTCCCTGGGTGCAGAGCAGCTCGGTCGCCTTCCCGAACATGACGCTCACCCACAACGACAAATTCCACGTCTACGGCGCGCGGATGGCCGGCAACAACTGGTGGTTCTACTACGACGGCCAGTGGGTCGGCTACATCCCGCACGAAGCTTGGACGAAATTCTTCCCCTCCTACGTAAACCGAGGCGAAGCCGGCGGGGAGGTGGCGACGCCCAATTACTCGACCTGCACCGACATGGGCTACCAAGGTCGCTATGGCTGGGACGGCGGAGCGGCGATGTTCGGGGAAGTCTGGTACGAGTACAACTGGAACACCGCGTCGAGCCACGCGTCCCTATCGGCGTTCGCAAGCGACCCGAACCAGTACGTGACGGGTCTCTGGGGCGGCACCCCCCTCCATCAGTTCCGCTACGGCGGACCTGGTTGGTGCTAGGACTTCTTCGAGTCCCGTCAGCTCCATCGCTCGCCCTCGGTCAGGCGCTCGAGGCCGATCCAGCAGAACTCGAGCACCCGCTCGACCAGCTCGCTCCGCGGCACGTCGCGGTGCTCGTACCACCAGACGGCCAGGCCGTTCTGGGCCATCTTCAGCATCTCGGCGAACATCTCGAGGTCGCGCTCCGCTTCCGGTTCATCGAGCAGGGCCGTCGGCGCGCTCGCCCGCAGGAAGACGGCGATGCCGGCGGTCGCCCGGCGGTGGATCTCACGGTAGGTCGAAAGGATCGCGGGGTCGGTGGGGGGGTCGCGGAAGAGCATCCGCCAGGCGTAGGGATGCTCCTCGACGAAGGTGAAGAAGGCATCGACGCCGACCCGCATCCGCTCCCTCGTCTCGGCGAAGTCGCCGCTCACGGCCGAGCCGACGAAGGCGATCAGCTCGTCGGTCTGCGCTTCGAGCAAGAGGATCTGGAGCTCCGCCTTGGAGGAGAAGTGGTCGTAGATCACCGCCGGCGTTATCCCAGCCGCCCGCGCGATCTCCGCCATCGAGGCCTCCTGGTAGCCGCGCTCGGCAAAGACCTCCATCGCGGCCCCGAGGATGCGCTGGCGACGTTCCTCCGCGGAGAGACGGCGGCGGGTGCGGGCAGGAGCGGGCACTGGGGAAGGTTTTACCAAATGAGGATTTGGTTAATATGCGGCTGCAACCAAACACCCATTTGGTAAGGAGAGTCCCATGCCGATGATCGACCTGACCTACCCCGAAGGGGCGCTGGAGCCCGAGGCGCGAGCCGTAGCCGTCGAGAAGCTGACCGCGGCGCTGCTGCGCAACGAGGGAGCGAACGACAACGAGCAGACGCGGGCGATGTCGTGGACCGTCGTCCACGAACTGCCGTCCCACGCGCTCAACGTCGGCGGGACGCCGGCGGAGCGACCCGTCTACCGGCTCACGATCACCGTGCCCGAAGGGACGCTCCTGCAGGGGCCCGGGCCGGTCGGGTCGCAGTCGCGCCGCGCCCTAGTGCGCGAGGCGACCGAGATCGTCCTCGCCGCCGAGGGCACCGCCTACAGCGACGTCGAGGCGGGCCGCGTCTATTGCATCGTGCGGGAGGTCCGGGACGGCTACTGGGGCGGCATGGGCGCCACCTTCCGGATGGACGACATCGTCGCGACGGCGACCCCCGAGGCGCCGCAGACCCCGGTCTCCGAACAGGCGCGCGCCGCGATCCGCGACCTAGTCGCGACGCGCGGCGGCGCGGTGGCGTAGGGCCGTGGCGGTCGAACGCTCGATCGAGGTCGCGGTCTCGCCGCGGGAGTTATTCGCCTTCCTCGCCGACGCGCGCAACGACCCCCGCTGGTGCGGGACCGTCGTCGCCTGCGAGCAACGGCGGGGCGACGGGCCCGGGCCGGAGGCGCGATACGAGGCCCGGCACAAGCCGACGCCCTTCCACCGCAC
>DASWMG010000094.1:0-7718 GCA_036399875.1 Solirubrobacterales bacterium | reverse complement strand
TCGGCCTCGCTCGCGCAGATCACCACCCCCTTGCCCGCCGCCAGGCCGTTCGCCTTGAGGACCAGGGGGTAGGAGGCGCTCTCCAGCCGCTCGACCGCCCCCTCGCGATCGCGCAGCAGTACGTGCGACGCGGTCGGCACGCCGGCCTCGCGCATCAGCTCCTTGGCGAAGGCCTTCGATCCCTCCAGCTCGGCGGCCGCGCCGCTCGGCCCGAAGGCCGGCACGCCCGCCTCCTCGAGCGCGTCCACGGCCCCCGCCACCAATGGCGCCTCCGGCCCGACGACGACCAGGTCGACGGCGCGCTCGCGCGCCGCGCCGACGATCGCGCCGACGTCCTCGCCCCCGACCTCGGGCAGGCACTCGGCGTCAGTCGCGATGCCGGCGTTGCCGGGCGCGCAGAGCAGCTCGGGGGCGTGGACGGAGCGGCCGAGCGCGCGCAAGATCGCGTGCTCGCGGCCGCCACCGCCGACCACAAGCACCCTCACAGGCAGCCCCTCGACAAAGCCGCCCCCGGACGCGGGAGCGAATCCCTGTCCATCTCTGGTTCTTCAGGCATTCGCGGGAGCAGAGGAGGCGGCGTCTGTTTAGAGCGAGGAGGCCAGGTCTTCGGCGGGCAGCGCCGCCAGCGTCTGGCTGGTCATCGTCCCGCGCGAGCCGAGCTCGACGGAGACCTTGGCCATCGTCTTCTCGTCGGGCGCCTCGACCACGGTGACGAAGTCGTACTGACCGAGCGTCGCGTACTGGGAGATCACCCTGGCGCCGATCTGTTCGACCTCCTTGTTGACCTCGGCGACCCGACCAGGGTTGTTCTTCAGCGTCTTCACACCCTCAGAGGTCAGGTTGGTGAGCATCACGTAGGTCGGCATCGTCCTCTCCTTCTCGCGGGGTTCGCGAGACCTACGTTAACTCAGCCGTCGTAACCGGCGTGAACGTGGTCGCAGTGATCGGAGCGGGCGAAGGCCGGCCCGCCGCCGTCGACGTCGAAGCAGTAGATCAGCTCGGTCGGCATCGCCGGCGCCGGCAGCTGCGACAGCGTGGTCGCCAGCTGGGCGCAGGGAGCGGTCGGCGAGACGTCGGTGCAGGAGACGCCGTCGACGGCGGCGATGTCCATCGCCCTGCCGTAGTAGTGGTTGGAGACGCCGCCTTCGGCCGTGTACATCGAGTGGTCGGAGCGCAGCGAGGAGATCGTCAGCTGGTGCGCCTGGGTGATGGCGCCGATCAGGCCGACGATGCGCGGATCGATCCGGCCCTGCTCGAGGTCTTCGCGGGCGACCTCGTTGAGGATCGTCAGGTTGTTCCAGTTGACCGGCGCGATCACGACGTTGGGCAGCGCCAGCGACCACTCGACGCGGCGCGACTTGCATTTGCCTTCGAGATCCTCCGCCTCGTTCGCAACCGCGTCGACGTACCACTTGGCCTGGTTGTGGCTGAAGAGGCCCGCATGTAGCCCGCCGCGCGACCAGATCAGGCGCGCCAGCGTCGCCGCCGAGTCGTCGGGGTCGGCATGGCGGAGCCGCCCGTCCCCGTCGCCATCGACCGCGAAGCGCCGCCACTCGGTGCCGTCGAGGCCGAGCGGGCCGCTCCGCTTCAGCGTCGCCGCCTCCATGCCGCGACCGAAGTTGGACTCGAGCCGGGCGACCGCCGCCAGCGCCCAGACGCCGCGCTTGCCCAGCCCGTAGCGGGCGGCGGCGCTCTCGAAGGCGTCGATGTACTCGGCCGGGATCCGTTTGCGCCAGCGCTTCGGCGCGACGCAGGTCAGCACCTGCAGCTTCGGGGCCAGCTCGAAGGCGCCGGCCGCCGTGTTGCCGAGGCCGGCGTAGCACTCGGCGTTGGCGAGCACCTCGGCCACGTACCAGTCGGCGTGGTTATAGGCGAAGATCGCCGTGTACCAGTCGGCCGGGGCGCCCGAGGCGCTCAGGTAGTTGGCGGCGGCGAAGATCGCGTCTTCGGGGTCGTAGGGATCGGCCTCGCCGTCGCCGTTGGCGTCGACCCCGTAGCCAGCCCAGGTTTCCGGCATGAACTGCATCCAGCCGAGGGCGCCCGCCGAGGAGACGTTGGTGTTGGTCCCGAAGGCGGTCTCGATCTCGTTGATCGCGGCCAGCACGCTCGGCCCCTGCGGGCCGAGGTTGTAGGCGGCCGCGGCTCGTTCGTAGATCGGAACGAGCACCGCCGGCACGGCGCCGGGCGTGCAGCTCGGGCTCGGCAGGGTCGGGATTGGGAATACCGGCGCCGGCGCGGTTTCGGCTTCGGCCGAGTAGCCGCCGTCTTCCACGTCGGCTTCGACGTCGGGCTCGGGCTCGGCTTCAGGGGTGGGCCGGGGCTTCGGCTGCGGCTTGGGGGCGAGGCCGCCGTTGCCTTCCGGCGCCGGCTTCGGCACCGGCGCGGCGGCCACCGGTGGAGCCGGGGCGACGATCGCGTCGCCTTCTTCGATCGGGGCAGGGGCGGGTGCCGGTGCCGGTGCCGCGGTTTCGCTGGCGGCCGGTTCTTCGGCGAGCGGAGTGGCCGCGTCCGCTTGCGCGACCCCGACCACGAGGGCGAGGAGAACGAGCAGCGCGGTCAGCGAGGCGGCGCGCGTCCTGGCGGCGAGAGCGCTCATCCGCGCACGTCCGTAACGACCCAGGCGCCGGCCTGCTTGGTCAGTTGCAACCGCAGCTCGCTGACCGTGCCGACCCGGAGCAGCGAGGCACTCACGGTGTAGGCCCTACCGCTGCGCGGCCCCGGTACGAGGTTCAGGACTTTCGCTTTCGGGACCTCGGCGCTGGCAGGCTGGCGCGGCGGTCGTTCGGCCAGCGCCGTCGCCAGCTCCGGGCTCGCCGTTTCGCCGAAGACGGTCATGGCGCGCTCCGGCCGCTCGCCGATCTCGTAGAAGACGAAGGCCTCGGCGAAGCGGCGCGCCACTTTCATCGCCGCCGGTCCGGCCGGAACCGGTTTCTTGCTCGAAGTCGTCGCGGCGGCTTCTCCTTCGGCGGCGCCGCTTTCGTCCGCGTCGCCGGGGGCGGCTTCGGTCGCGCCAGCGGCAACGCTGCTGTCGCCATCGTTCGCCGCGACGCCGACGCCGCCCTCGACCCCGAACTCAGGTTCGACGCCCTGCAGGACCGGGCCGGTCGGCTCCTCCTCCGCGGGTCGTTCGGCCGGGGCGGCCGGAGGCGGCGCCACGACCGCGACCGGGTCGGCGCTCGGCAGCGGCGCCGGCGAGTCGCCGTCGCCTTCCAGGGCCACGACGCCGAAGGCGCCGACCCCGATCGCTAGAGCGACGAGGGCGCCGGCGCCGGCAGCGCGCGGCTGCGGAACGCCGAGCCCAGCGACGCGATCGCGCAGCGGCCAGACGACGCGCTCCTGCACCGGCCAGAGCAGACGCTGCTCCAGGCCCCAGGCGAGCCGTTCGAAGGGCCCGCGGAGGCGGTCGAGGGAAGCGGACAGGGTCGAGCGGACCCTGCGCTCCCCCGGCTCGGCGTTGATTTGGCGTCGTCTCAACATTTGTACGAAGTTCTCAGACAGCTTACGTCGGCACGAATGGCCGATTTCTCAAGTCCCGCTCCCTCTGATGCGGCTCCCACGCCCCCTGATTAACACCCCAACCTGAGCGCCCCTTAAAGAACCCTCTAAATGGTGACGGATCAGTGCCTCCGGCACAAGCGCTGCAACGCGTGCTCCGTTGTCCGTCCTATCGACGGGAAACGGAGCACGCGTCAGGCAGCCGCCGCCGCCCGCTCGCCGACCCGCTCGAAGACGAGCTCGCCGCCGGCGGCGTCGACCCGGACCGCGTCGCCCTCGCGGAACTCCCCCTCGAGGAGCTTCAGCGCCAGCCTGTCGACCAGCCGCTTCTGGATCGTCCGCTTCAGCGGCCGCGCGCCGTAGGTCGGGTCGTAGCCGAGGTTGCCGAGCAGCGTCCGCGCCTCGTCGGTCAACTCGACCTCGATGCCCCGCTCCGCCACCCGACCGACCAGTTGCCCGACCTGCAGCTCGACGATCCGCCCGATGTCGCGCTTCGACAGCCGGTGGAAGATCACCGTGTCGTCGATCCGGTTGAGGAACTCGGGCTTGAAGGTCGCCGCCAGCACCTCTTCGATCTGCTCGCGGATCCGCTCGTCCACCGACTCGGAGACGATCCGGTCGCTGCCGACGTTCGAGGTCATGATCAGGACGGTGTTGGTGAAGCTGACCGTGCGGCCCTGGCCGTCCGTGAGCCGGCCGTCGTCCATCAGCTGCAGGAGCGTGTTGAAGACGTCCGGGTGGGCCTTCTCGATCTCGTCGAGCAGGACGACCGCGTAGGGCCGCCGCCGCACTGCCTCGGTGAGCTGGCCGCCCTCCTCGTAGCCGACGTAGCCGGGCGGGGCGCCGATCAGCCGCGCCACGGTGTGTTTCTCCATGTACTCGGACATGTCGAGGCGGACGATCGCCTGTTCGGAGTCGAACATCAGCTCGGTCAAGGCTTTTGCCAGCTCGGTCTTGCCGACCCCGGTCGGGCCGAGGAAGAGGAAGGAGCCGATCGGCCGGTTCGGATCGGAGAGGCCGGCGCGCGAGCGGCGCAGCGCGTTGGAGACCGCCTCGATCGCCTCGTCCTGGCCGATCACCCGCTCGTGCAGCCGCTCCTCCATCTGGATCAGCTTCTGCACCTCGCCCTCCATCAGGCGGCTGACCGGAATGCCGGTCCATTTGGCGACCACCTCGGCGACGTCCTCCTCGGTCACCTCCTCGGTCAGCATCGAGCCGCCGTCGGCGTGCAACTCGGCCAGCCGCGCCTCCTGCTCGGCGACGGTCTTCTCCAGCTCCGGGATCTCGCCGTAGCGCAGCTTCGCGGCGCGCTCCAGATCGGCCTCTCGCTCTGCCCGCTCGGCCTCGCGCCCGGCTCCCTCGAGCCGCGCCTTCGCCGCCTTGATCGCCTCGATCGCCTCCTTCTCGTTCTGCCACCGCGCCCGCATCTCGCCGGTGCTCTCGCGCAGCTCCGCCAGCTCGGACTCGATCGCTTCCAGCCGCGTCTTCGAGGCCTCGTCGGTCTCCTTCTTCAGCGCCTCGCGCTCGATCTCGAGCTGCTGCACCCGCCGCTCGACCTCGTCGATCTCGGTCGGCACCGAGTCGATCTCGATCTTCAGCCGCGAGGCCGCCTCGTCGATCAGGTCGATCGCCTTGTCGGGCAGGAAGCGGTCGGCGATGTAGCGCTCCGACAGGGTCGCGGCGGCGACGATCGCCGAGTCGGCGATGCGGACGCCGTGGTGGACCTCGTAGCGCTCCTTCAGCCCGCGCAGGATCGCGATCGTGTCGGCGATGTCGGGCTCGCCGACGAGCACCGGCTGGAAGCGCCGCTCCAGCGCCGCGTCCTTCTCGATGTGCTTGCGGTACTCGTCCAGCGTGGTCGCGCCGACCGCACGCAGATGGCCGCGCGCCAGCATCGGCTTGAGCAGGTTGGCGGCGTCCACCGCGCCTTCGGCGGCGCCGGCGCCGACGATCGTGTGCAGCTCGTCGAGGAAGAGGACGATCTGCCCCTCGGCTTCCTGCACCTCGTTGAGCACGGCTTTCAGCCGCTCCTCGAACTCGCCGCGGTATTTCGAGCCGGCCAGCAGCGAGCCGATGTCGAGCGCGATCACGCGCCGGTCGCGCAGGCTCTCGGGCACGTCGCCGGCGACGATCCGCTGCGCCAGCCCCTCGGCGATCGCCGTCTTGCCGACGCCCGGGTCGCCGATCAGCACTGGGTTGTTCTTGGTGCGGCGCGAGAGCACCTGGACGACGCGGCGGATCTCCTCGTCGCGGCCGATCACCGGGTCGAGCTTGCCGCCCTCCGCCTCGGCGGTCAGGTCGCGGCCGAATTTCTCAAGCGCTTCCGAGGTCGCCTCCGGTTCGGAGGAGGTGATCCGCTTCGGGCGGACTTCCCCGACTGCCTTCTGCAATGAGGTGGGGTCGGGGAGCAGGTCGGCGACCGGCGAGCCCTTGGCGGCCAGAGCCAGCAGCATGTGGTCGGTCGAGAGGAAGTCGTCGCCGGCCTTGGCCATCTCCCGCTCGGCCCGCTGCAGGACGTCGCGCAGGGTCGAGGAGGGACGCGCTTCCGGCTCCTCGTCGCCGCCGCTGATCTTGGGCAGCGCCTCGATCGCCTCCTGGGCGCGCTCGCGCACCGCCGCCGGATCGGCGCCGGCCTTGCGCAGGATCGGCGCCGCGAAGCCTTCCTCCTGGGCGAGCAGCGCGACCAGCAGGTGGTGGGGAGCGGCCTCGGGATTGCGCAGGCGGGAGGCGAGCCGGACCGCGTCGGCGAACGCTTCCTGAGCCTTGACGGTGAACCGGTCAGGTTGCATCGGGCGCCTTCCTCTCCAGTTCCTCGACCCGCTGCTCGAGCGCGAGGACGCGCTCGACGCCGATCAAGTTCAAGCCTTCGGCCGTCAACTGCTGGATCCGTTGCAGCCTCCGCAGGTCGCGCTGCGAGTAGAGCCGCGTGTTCTTCGGCGAACGCTTCGGCTGGATCAGCCCGCGCGCCTCGTAGACGCGCAGCGTCTGCGGGTGCATCTCGGCCAGTTCGGCGGCGACCGAGATCATGTAGACGCCGCGCTCCTCATCGATCGTCGTTTCGATCCGTTCGCGGCGAACCGTGCGGCGGCCGCCGCCGTCTTCGCGTCGCGCCTGCGGGCTCATCGCGCCGCCCTCCGCAGCAGCTCGGCGCGCGGGTCGCCGCCGTTCAGCGCCTCGGCCAGCTTCTCGACCGCCTCTTCCTGCTCGGCGGTCAGTCCGGCCGGCATCTCGACCTCCAGCCGGTAGCGGACGTCGGCGCGCCCGCGACTGTCCGGCCGCGGCGGGCCCTCGCCGCGCAGTCGCTGCACCGTGCCGTGCTTGGTCCCCGCCGGCACCTTGATCTTCTTCGTGCCGTCCAGCGTCGGCACCTCGATCGTCGCGCCGCGCAGCGCCTCGGCGACGGTGATCGGCACCGTCACCTCGAGGCTGCCGTCGTCGAGCCGCCTAAAGACCGGCGAAGCGGCGACGCGGGTGACGACGTAGAGGTCGCCCGGCGGACCGCCGCGCGGCCCCGCCTCGCCCTTGCCGGCGAGGCGGATGCGGCCGCCGTCCTTGACACCGGCGGGCACGTTCACCTTCAGCCGTTTGGTCTGCTGGGTGAGGCCGGAGCCGCCGCAGGTCGGGCAGGGGTCTTCGATCACCTGGCCGGCGCCGCCGCACTGGGGACAGGGCTGGCTGATCGAGAAGAGCCCCTGGCTTTGGGAGTCGACGCCGCGCCCCTCGCAGCGCGGACAGGTGACCGGGCTCGTCCCGGGCTTCGCCCCGCTGCCGTTGCAGGTCCCGCAGCGCTCGGCCTTCGGCACGGCGACGGTGACCTGAGCCCCGTTCACCGCCTGGTCGAAGCTGAGGCTGATCTCCGTTTCGAGATCGCGGCCGCGCACCGCCTGCGGTTGAGCGCGCCCCCCGCCACCGCGGCTGAAGATGCTGCCGAAGAGGTCCCCGAGGTCGCCGGGGCCGAAGCCGCCAAAGCCACCGGCGCCCTGACCGCCGCCGCCGAAGGGGCCGCGCCCGCCGAGGCCGCCGAACATGCCGCCGGCGTCGTACTCCTTGCGCTTCTCGGGGTCCGAGAGCACGTCGTACGCGCCCTGCACCTCCTTGAACTGCTCCTCCGCCTTCGGGTCGTCCGGATTGCGGTCCGGGTGGTACTTGCGGGCGAGCTTGCGGTAGGCCTTCTTGATCTCCTCGTCGGAGGCCTTCTTGTCGACGCCCAGGACGTCGTAGGG
>DASWMG010000093.1:0-5660 GCA_036399875.1 Solirubrobacterales bacterium | reverse complement strand
GACGTCGACGCCGAAGACCTCTTCGACCGCGGTCGCGATTTGGGTCTTGTGGGCGCGGTCGTCGACGCGGAAGGTGTACTTGCCCTCGGCGATCAGCGCGTAGCTCTTCTCCGAGACGACGGGGCGGATCAGCACGTTGCGCGCGTCCATCAGCTCAGCCGTCCCTTCAGCGCCTCGAGCGCCGCTTCGGAGAGCACCAGGGAGGCGGCGCCGATCACGTCGGCGACGCCGATCGCGCCCACCTCGGCGACCGTGACCCGGTCAATGTTGCGGAAGCTCTTCATCGCGCCGATCTCCTCGCCCATCAGGACGACGAGGGTCGGCTGCCGGGCGCCCCATTTGGCCAGCGCCTGCGCCGCCGCCTTGGTCGAGGGAGTCTCGAAGGCGCTCGGGTCGAGCACCGCGACGCTGTCGCGCTCGGCGTGGACCGAGAGCGCCGCCCGCATCGCCTTGCGACGGGCTTTGCGGTTGACCTTGACGTTGTAGTGGCGCGGCTTGGGACCGAAGGCGACGCCGCCGCCGAAGCGGTTCGGCACGCCGAGCGAGCCGACGCGGGCCCGGCCGGTTCCCTTCTGTCGCCAGGCCTTGGCGGTGGTGAAGGAGACCTCGCCGCGGGTCAGGGTCGAGGCGGTGCCGCGCCGGCGCGAGGCGAGGTCGGCGCGCGCCGTCTCGTGCACCAGCGACTGGTGAAACGGCTCGGCGAAGATCTCCTGCGGCAGGTCGGCTTTGCCCGATTTGCCGAGCACGGCGGCTTTGCTGGCGCTAGCCATCGGTCCTCACCTCGACCACGGCGTTGCGCGATCCGGGCACCGAGCCCTTGATCAGGAGCAGGTTGCGCTCGGCGTCCACCTCGGCGACCTCGAGCCCCTTTTGGGTGATCCGCTTGTTGCCCATCTGGCCGGGCATCCGCATCCCTTTGAAGACGCGGGCGGGGAAGGCGCTGGCGCCGATCGAGCCCGGGGCGCGCACGTTGTGCGAGCCGTGGGTGACCGGGCCGCGACTGAAGTTGTGGCGCTTGATGCCGCCCTGGAAGCCCTTGCCGATCGAGATGCCGGAGACCTTGACCTTCTGGCCGGGCTCGAAGGCGGCGACCGTCACCTCGTCGCCGATCTTGGGGCCCTCGCCCTCCTCGTCGCCGGCGCCGACGTCGGCGTCGCGGAACTCGACCAGGTGCCGCATCGCGGGAGCGCCGGCCTTCTTCAGGTGGCCGAGCTCGGGCTTGCTCAGCTTGCGCTCGGCGACCTCGCCGAAGGCGAGCTGCACGGCGGCGTAGCCGTCGCGCTCGGGCTCGCGGATCGCGGTCACCGTGCAGGGGCCGGCCTCGATCACCGTCACCGGGACGACGGTGCCGTCCTCGCGGAAGACCTGGGTCATGCCGAGCTTCTTGCCGAGGATCGCCGCCATTCCAAGCCCCTAGAGACGGATCTCGATGTCGACGCCGGCCGGCAGCGAGTCGAGCCGCTGCAGCGAGTCGACGGTTTTCGGCGACGGCTGGAGGATGTCGATCAGCCGCTTGTGGGTGCGGATCTCGAAGTGCTCGCGCGAGTCCTTGTCCTTGAACGGGGAGCGGATCACGCAGTAGACGTTTTTCTCGGTCGGCAGCGGCACCGGGCCCGAAACGGTCGCGCCGGTGCGCTCCGCGGTCTCGACGATCTCGCGGGCAGCCCGATCTATGGCGTCGTGGTCGTACGCCTTCAGTCGGATTCGGATTTTCTGGGCCGCGATCGTCGCCACGGTTTTCGCTCTCTCTTGGTCCTTCCCCGCGCGGCCTTTACCGCGCGGAAGGGGCGCCGCCCCATTCAGGTGGGGCGCCGCCCCGGTCGTATGTCCTTTGAAGTTGTCCGCCGCTGGTGGCGGAGGGCGGCCTAGCCGGCCGCCCTGTCCTGCTTACTCGATGACCTCGGAGACGACCCCCGAGCCCACCGTCCGGCCGCCCTCGCGAATCGCGAAGCGCAGGCCCTGGTCCATCGCGATCGGCTGAATCAGCTCGATCGTCATCTGGACGTTGTCGCCCGGCATCACCATCTCGGTCCCCTCGGGGAGGTTGGCGATCCCGGTCACGTCCGTCGTGCGGAAGTAGAACTGAGGCCGGTAGCCCGAGAAGAACGGGGTGTGACGGCCGCCCTCCTCCTTTTTCAGGCAGTAGACCTCGGCTTTGAACTTGGTGTGTGGGGTGATCGAGCCCGGCTTGCAGAGCACCTGCCCGCGCTCGATCTCCTCGCGCTTGGTACCGCGCAGCAGCGCGCCGATGTTGTCGCCGGCCTGACCCTCGTCGAGGATCTTGCGGAACATCTCGACCCCGGTGACGGTCGTTTTCGTCGTGTCCTTCATGCCGACGATCTCGACCTCGTCGCCGGTGTTGACGATGCCCTGCTCGACGCGGCCGGTCGCGACGGTGCCGCGGCCGGTGATCGAGAAGATGTCCTCGATCGGCATCAGGAACGGCTTGTCGAGGTCGCGCTGCGGCTCCGGGATGTAGGAGTCGAGCGCGTCGGCGAGGTCGAAGATCGCTTTCTGCGCGTCAGCGTCGCCCTCGAGCGCTTTCAGCGCCGAGCCTTTGATGATCGGCGTGCCGTCGCCCGGGAAGTCGTACTCGTTGAGCAGGTCCTTGACCTCCTCCTCGACCAGCTCGACCAGCTCGTCGTCGTCGACCTGGTCGATCTTGTTGAGGAAGACGACCACGTGCGGGACGTTGACCTGGCGGGCGAGCAGGATGTGCTCGCGCGTCTGCGGCATGACGCCGTCGGCGGCCGAGACGACCAGGATCGCGCCGTCCATCTGGGCGGCGCCGGTGATCATGTTCTTGACGTAGTCGGCGTGCCCGGGGCAGTCGACGTGGGCGTAGTGGCGGTTGTCGGTCTGGTACTCGACGTGGGAGGTCGCGATCGTGATGCCGCGCTCTTTCTCCTCAGGGGCGTTGTCGATCTCGGCGAAGCTCTTCGCCTCGGCGCCGCCTTTGGTGGAGAGCGTCGTGGTGATCGCGGCCGTCAGCGTCGTCTTGCCGTGGTCGATGTGACCGATGGTGCCGACGTTCACGTGCGGCTTGTCGCGCTCGAACTTCTCCTTTGACATCTGCTCTCCGTTCTACCTTTCTAAGTTGGCTTTTCTTGCGTGGCTGCTGGCGAACCTGGGAAATATAGCCAGAATCAAGAGGTGGCTCCGACCGGCTCCCCCGAGCGATGCTCGACGATCTCTTCGGCGATGTTCGAGGGCACCTCCTCGTAGCGCTCGAACTGCATCGTGTAGGTGGCTCGGCCCTGGGTCGAGGATCGCAGGTCGGTGGCGTAGCCGAACATCTCGCCGAGCGGCACGAAGGCCTGGACGGCGAGCGCGTTGCCGCGCTGGTCCTGGCCCTGCACTTTGCCGCGGCGCCGCGAGAGGTCGCCGATCACGTCGCCGAGGAAGTCCTCGGGCGTAACGACCTCGACCGCCATCACCGGCTCCAGCAGAACCGGGTCGGCCTTGCGGGCGGCCTCCTGGATCGCCATCGAGCCGGCGATTTTGAAGGCCATCTCCGAGGAGTCGACGTCGTGGTAGGAGCCG
Organism: Solirubrobacterales bacterium; assembly: GCA_036399875.1. GTDB lineage: Bacteria > Actinomycetota > Thermoleophilia > Solirubrobacterales > 70-9 > VRUE01. Next base: position 2,117 of record DASWMG010000093.1, on the reverse strand, counting down.
TCGATCAGTTCGACCTTGACGTCAACCATCGGGTAGCCGGCCTTGACGCCGTTTTCCAGCGCCTCCCTCATGCCCTGTTCGGCCGGGCCGATGTATTCGCCGGGGATGGTCCCGCCCTTGATCTTGTTGACGAACTCGAAGCCCTCGCCGGGGGCGGGCTCGGCGTTGATGACGACGTGGCCGAACTGGCCGCGGCCGCCGGTCTGGCGGACGAAGCGCGCCTCGACTTTCTTCGCCTCCTTGCGGATCGTCTCGCGGTAGGCGACCTGCGGCTTGCCGACGTTGGCGTCGTCTTTGAACTCGCGCAGCATGCGGTCGACGATCACCTCGAGGTGGAGCTCGCCCATGCCGTGGATCAGGGTCTGGCCCGTTTCCTCGTCGGATTCGATCCGGAAGGTCGGGTCCTCCTCGCCGAGCCGCTGCAGGGCGGTTCCCATCTTCTCCTGGTCGGCTTTGGTTTTCGGCTCGATCGCGACGGCGATGACCGTCTCCGGGAATTCGATGCTCTCCAGGGCGATCGGCGCGTCGGGCGCGGCCAGGGTGTCGCCGGTGCCGGTTTCCTTGAGGCCGACGCCGGCGCAGATGTCGCCCGAGTAGACCTCCTCGATCTCCTCGCGGCTGTTGGCGTGCATCATCAGGAGCCGGCCGATCCGCTCGGTCTTGCCGGTTTTCACGTTGAGGACGCGACCGCCGGCGGCGAGCTTGCCCGAGTAGACGCGGAAGTAGGTGAGCTTGCCGACGTAGGGGTCGGTCATGATCTTGAAGGCGAGCGCGGCGAAGGGGGCGCTGTCGTCGGCGGGGCGCTCTTCCTCGGTCGCCTCCTCCTCGCCCTTGCCCGCCGCGACCAAACCGGTGACCGGCGGGACCTCGAGCGGCGAAGGCAGCAACTCGACGATCGCGTCGAGCAGGGGCTGCACGCCCTTGTTCTTGAAGGATGAGCCGCAGAGGACCGGCGTCACCTTGGTGTCGAGGCAGGCACGGTGCAGCGACTTGGCGATCCGCTCGTGCGGGATCTCCTCCTCGGCCAGGTAGGCCTCCATCAGCTCGTCGTCGTATTCGGCGCAGGCCTCGATCAGCTGGGTCCGGTATTCGTCGGCTTTGCCGGCGAGGTCGGCGGGGATCTCGGTCGTCTCGAACTCGGTGCCGAGCTCGTCCTTCCAGACCAGCGCCCGCATCTCGATCAGGTCGACGACGCCTTCGAAGTCGCCCTCGCTGCCGATCGGAAGCTGGATCGGCAGCGGGTTGGCGCCGAGCCGGTCGACCATCGTCTCGACGGCCTTGTAGAAGTCGGCGCCGGTGCGGTCCATCTTGTTGATGTAGGCGATCCGCGGCACCCGGTACTTGTCCGCCTGCCGCCAGACCGTCTCGGACTGCGGCTCGACCCCGGCGACGGCGTCGAAGACGGCGACGGCGCCGTCGAGGACGCGCAGGCTGCGCTCGACCTCGACCGTGAAGTCGACGTGGCCCGGCGTGTCGATGATGTTGATCCGGTGGTCCTCCCAGTCGCAGGCGGTCGCGGCGGAGGTGATCGTGATGCCGCGTTCCTGCTCCTGCTCCATCCAGTCCATGACGGCCGCGCCCTCGTGGACCTCGCCCATTTTGTGGGTGCGGCCGGTGTAGTAGAGGATGCGCTCGGTCGTCGTCGTCTTACCGGCGTCGATGTGCGCCATGATCCCGATGTTGCGGGTCTTCTCTAGGGGGAAGCTGCGTGCCATGTTCCTAAGGTAAGGGGTCGCTTTGAAGTGGGGTCGATCGAAACGAAAGCCGTCCGGCGGCCGCCGGGATCGGCGCATGAAAAAGGCCCTCGCGGGCCCGGCGAAACGAACTGCGGGAACTGCGAAAAAAAAGCCTGAGCGACGGGCGATGATAGCAGCGGGACGGCGACGGGCGATGGTCGCCCGGGTGCGGCTCGAACGGCTGACGCGACGGGTGGACCGGCGGGCGAACGCGGTCCTGGTCGGGGCGCCCCGGGTCGGGGCGTGGACCCGGGCGGCGGACCGCCGCGCCAACGGACTGCTCCTGCGCGTCTGGCCTCTGGTCGCGCGGCTGCTGAGAGCCCTGCGGCGGCTGCGGGCGCGGGCGTGGCGGCTGCTGCGGCCGTTCGTGAGGCGCCTCTT
>DASWMG010000092.1:0-3583 GCA_036399875.1 Solirubrobacterales bacterium | reverse complement strand
GACTGCATCGGCGGCGTCTGCTTCCAGCCGCCGGCCGAGCCGCCGCCGAGTCCGAACGGGACGCCGCCGATACGGGCGACGGAGGAGGAGCTCGAGGAGCTGGTGGCCGCTCCGCCGCGTCGTCTCTTCGATCCGGCGCGGCCGCAACGGATGCGAGCGGCATTGCCCGGCGACCGACACAAGCTGGCGCTTGTTCGCTTCCACTCCGACGAAGGCTGGGCTTGGCCGGGCGCCGATCAGCCGAGCACTCACATCGTCAAGCCCGAGAGCGGCGAGTACCCCGAAATGGTCTTCAACGAGATGTTCTGCATGAGCGTGCTTGCCGAGGCCGGTCTGCTGGTCGCGCCGACGGCGGTCGAGACGATCGGCGGGCGGCCCTGCTTGGTCAGCGAGCGCTTCGATCGGGCCATCAGCGCAGGGACGATCGGTCGTCTCCACCAGGAGAGCTTCTGCCAAGCGCTCAGCTTTGCGCCGGACGCCGGTCCGGAAAACGAGGACGCCTGTGGGCCCGGCTTCGCGGAAGCGGCTGGCCTTTTGCGCGCCGGCGGCGAGAGGAAGCGCGTCCTCGACCTGGTCGTCTTGGCGCTTTGCAACTACATCCTCGGCAACGGCGACTGCCACGGGGAAAACCTGGCGCTGATGCTCACCCCCACCGGGTCCCTGCTCGCTCCCTTCTACGACGTGGTGTCGACGGCCGTGTACGACGACCCCACCCATGTCGGCATGGTCGTTGCCGACGACTACGACGAGAGCGCCTACCTGCTGGAACTGGCGGAGATCTGCGAGGAAGCGGAAATCGACTTCGAGCACTGCCGGAAGGTCGCGGCGAGCGTCGCGGTGAGGATGGACGACGCCCTGGAGGCGGTCGCGGAGCGTTCCCGCCGCGAGGGATGGCACGCGCCGGTGATCGACAGAATCGTCGAGCTGGCCGGAGAACGTGCCGTCAACCTCGGCTACGAGGTTCAGTACTAATCCCATGCACAGCGTCGACGTCTGCCTGCACGGCGAGCGGATAGGCGCCCTCGCTCGCACGGCGGACGGCTATGAGCTGTCCTACGCGCCGTCGGTCGTGGCCAAGCATGGCTCGGGAACGGTTCTGCTGAGCCACTCGCTGCCGGTGCGGATGGAGCCCTACAGCGCCGACACGACGCGCGCCTATGTCGAGGGTTTGCTGCCGCAGGGACGCGAGCGGCGGCGGCTGGCGGCGGAGCTCGGTGTCGAGGCGACGGACGGCTTCGAGCTCGTGACGGCGCTTGGGTATGACTGCCCCGGGGCGGTCACCTTCAGCACCGATCGCGACCATGCGCGCGCGGCAGCGATCGCCGGCTCACGCATTGCCCACGGCGGCGATCGCGAGAAGTTCGGCGCGGTCCGCGATCGCCTTGGCGGATTCTGGCGGGACCCGCGGCCCGGCCGGCCGAGCACCCACGTCGTCAAGCCCGAACCGGACGAGCTGCCCGAAATGGCCGCCAACGAGATGTTCTGCACGTCGGTCTTACGGCAGGCGGGCTTGCCGGCCGCCAAGGCGACCGTGGAGACGATCGACGGCCGCACCTGCTTGGTCTCGCCCCGCTTCGACCTGATCTGGGAGGGCAGGGAGCCAAAACGCCTGCACCAGGAGACCTTCTGCCAAGCGCTGGGGATCCCGCCGGCGGACACCATCGCAGGAGGCGAAGCGGATGCTCCCGGCTTCGCGGAAGCCTGCGGCCTGTTGCGGGCGCTTGGGCGCGAGCGGGACGTGCCGACGCTGATCCACGCTGCCTTCGGCAACTACGTGCTCGGCAACGGGGACTCCCACGGCCGCAACTTCGCGCTTGTCTTCGGGAGCGGGGCGGTGCGAGTGGCCATCTACGACGTCACCTCGACCGTCGTGTACGACGAGGCGACCGAGGCTGGGATGGTCCTGCCCGACGACCTCGACGTCACAACGTATCTGCGCCGGCTCTGCGAGGTCGCGGCGGAGTGCGGCACCGACCTCGACGTCTTCCACATCCAGGCGAGCTGCGCCCTGAAGTACGTCTGCGACGCGATCGAGGTCGTCGCCGAGCGCGCCGAGGCTCAGGGCTGGTACGCCCCGGTGATCGACCGGATCTTCGAGGTGGCCCAGGATCGGGCGGGGCGGTGCGCCGAACGGCTGCTGCTCTGGGACCACATGGATATGTGACCCGACCTCCGTCGGATCGCGATTGCTAAGGACTCTTGAGCAACGCCTGTGTTCCGATAGGGAACATTCGTGTGTCATGATGGGATGGGATGGCTACCGTGGGGTACGGGGTCGAGGTGGAGGAGCGGGCCGGAGCTCACACGCTCGCCCTCCTCGCCGCGCCGCTTACCGCGCACATACTCGACGAGCTCGCGCGGGGGAGCCGCCGGCTCGTTGAGCTGCGCCGCCAGATCGACTCACCGCCGGAGGCCGCGCTGAGAGCGCGGATCAGGCAGCTCAGCGAGGTCGGAGCCGTTGCTAAGCGCCGCCCCCACCCCTTCCCGAGCGGGCGTGAGCACGCCCTGACGAATGGCCCGGGGACCGAACTGCGATTCGTCGCCGCGACGCTCGCCGCTTGGCTGGCTGCCTCGCCAAGCGGGGGCTTGGAGCTGGGCGGCGAGCCCGCCAGGGAGGCGGTCAGAGCGCTGGCCGAGGGCTGGTCTTCAGGGATTTTGCGGATCGTCGCCGAGCGGCCTGTCAGCCTCGACGAGCTGAACGCCGCGGTCGAGGAGCTCAGCTTTCCCTCGCTGCAGCGGCGCCTGCTTGCCCTGTGCGAGGCCGGATTGCTGGAAACGGGGGCCGAAGACGGTCGGCCCGCCTCCTATCGGGTGAGCGAATGGCTGCGCGAGGCCACCGCGCCGCTCGTCACGGCGATTCGATGGGAGCGCAAGCACCTTTCGCCGGCGACGCTGCCGCCTCGGCCAGCGGAGGCGGAGACCGGCCTCCTGCTGGCCGTCCCGCTGCTCCGGCTGCCCGCGGAGATCTCGGGCGGGTGTCGTCTCGGGGTCGAGTTCGGCGAAGGCCGCGAACGCCACCTCGCCGGAGTCACGGTCGAGGTGGAGAGGGGGATCGTGGTCTCATGCCAACCGCGGGTCGATTGCAACCCGGCCGCCTCGGTGAGCGGTTCGCCGGCAGCCTGGCAGCGGGTCGCGATCGAAGCTCAGCCGGACCGCCTCGAGCTTGCCGGAGACACGCGGCTGGCGCGAGCGCTGCTCGACGGTCTCAACCGCACCCTATTTCCTCCTCGATTGATATAAAGTCTTCGAGCGATGGGGAGCGCAGGAGCAGACGTAGAGGTCCCGCCCGACTGGTACCGCTCGGGTTTCCCTGCTGAAACGACGAAGCAGATGCCCTGGGCGGACCGCACGACGGCCGAAGTCGACCGCGCGATCGGGATGCTGCGGCCGCGGGGAGGGGAGCGGATCCTCGACCTCGCCTGCGGAATCGGGCGCCACTCGATCGAGCTCGGCCAGCGCGGCTTCGACGTGGTTGGGATCGACATCTCCGAGGAGCTGCTCGAGATCGCCCGCGAAGAGGCGGCGGCTCAGTCGCTCGACGTCGAGTTCAAGCAGGCCGATCTGCGCGAGCTCGATTTGAAGG
>DASWMG010000091.1:0-2589 GCA_036399875.1 Solirubrobacterales bacterium | reverse complement strand
CTCCTGCGCCGGCTCGGTCGAGGCGATCGCGGCGGCCCGCTCGCGCGGCCTGCCGGTCTGGGGCGAGGCCTGCGTCCACCACCTCTTCACCGACGAGTCGGACCTCGAACGGTCCGACTTCGAGGGGGCGAAGTACGTCTTCACGCCGCCGCCCCGGGGCGCGGCCGACCGCGAGCGCCTCTGGGCGGCGCTGGCCGACAACACCCTCTCGGTCGTCTCCACCGACCACTTCCCCAACTTCTTCGCCGACCGCCGCGCGCTCGGCGGCGAGGACTTCTCGAAGATCCCCAACGGGACGGGCGGGGTGGAGGAGCGGCTGATGCTGCTCCACCACCACGGCGTCAACGAGGGCCGCTTCTCGCTCAACCGGATGGTCCAACTGCTCGCCACCGAACCGGCCCGCTTGCTCGGCCTCTATCCGAAGAAGGGCTCGATCGTCGTCGGCGGCGACGCCGACCTGGTCGTCTTCGACCCCGAGCGGGAGGTGACGATCACCGCGGACGCCATGCACTCGCGCAGCGACTACACGATCTACGAGGGCTACCAGGTGAAGGGCGCGCCCGAGACCGTCCTGGTGCGCGGCGAGGTCGTGGTCGATGACGGCGGGCTGCGGGTCGAGCCCGGCTACGGGGAGTACGTCGCAAGGGCGCCGTTCGGCCAGCCGTTGGCCTAGGAGGGACTGACGCAAGCGAGGATCCGCTCGGCCAGCACGTCGTCCTGCTCGGACCGGACGGTCTCGACGCAGAAGACCAGGCGGCTGTCGACCGCGACGCAGAGGATGCGCGGGTCGCCCTCGGCGAGTTGGCGCTCGACCTCGGCGGCGCGGCGTGGGCTCTCGAAGTCGACGACGAGGGCGTTGACCGGACCGTCTGTGATGCGCTCGTCGAGGGTGAACTGGCGCTCTTCGACGCGGAGGCCGGAGTCGCGGCGGAGCCGCTCGGCCAGTGCCGCGACACGCCGCTCGTATTCGCGCCAGCGGGCCTCGTGGTCCATCTCCAGCCACTCTTCGAGCGCGAGCACGGTGCCCGCGATCGCGATCCTGTCGAGCTTGAAGGGCCGGCCGAAGTTGAGGTGCGGACCGGCCTCGAAATGGGTGAAGTCGAGGGCGGCGACGGCCTCGATCAGGTCGCGGCGGCCGGCCATGAAGCCGCCCGCGTTGGGACCGTAGAAGTACTTGGCGCTGAAGTAGACGAGATCGGCGCCGCTGCCCGCCCAGCGTCCAATCAGCTCGGTCGGGTAGCTGAGGTAGGCGGCGTCGACCAGCACCGGCACGCCCCGCTCGCGCGCCACCTCGACCACCGCCGCGATCGGCTGCGTGCCGTCGCGCCCGTCGAGGTGGGCGGGGTGGAGGATCGCCGCGACGTCCGGCGTCAGCGCTTCGGCGAGGCGGTCGGCCGACACGCCCTCAGCCTCGCGCAGGTGCCCGCCGGCGAGCAGGGCGCAGCGGGCGTACTTGTAGTTGTGGCCGCGTTGCAGCAGCACGGTGCGCCGCTCGACGTCCCCTTCGGGCAGGCTCTCGTTGAGGTCGCCACGCCGCCCGGCGATGCATGCCGCTACGCCGAGCGTGATGCAGGCCGAGGCGCCGGGCGCCACGCGCGCCGACTCGGTTCCGACCAGCGCCGCGATCCGTTCGCCCGACGCCTCGAGCAGCTCGGGGATCGAGGCCCATTCGCGGTTCACGTCGCCCAGCGCCGCCCATACCGACGGCGAGAGGCAGGAGCCACCGAGGTCCGTGTAGATGCCGCACGCGTTTACGACCGGTCGGACGTTCAGATTCTCGAAGACAGAAGGTGGCATGAATGAATTGAACACCGGCGGGGTTCTCAGAGGAGAATCCCACTTTGAGGGAAGAATGGATTGTAGTATTGTTGACAAATCGCCTGGGTCCGAAGCACTAATGAGTGAGGAGGAGCGATGAGCGTGCGCTTGCTCGCGGTCGTGGCCGCGGTCTGCATGGCATTCGTGGTGGGCTGTGGATCGGACGACGAGGGCGGCGGTGGCGGAGGCGGAGGCAGCGACCTCTCCGGTCAGAGCGCCACGTTCGTGACCTTCGACATCGGGCAAGAGCCGCAGTTCCGGCCCGCCTTCCTCGACCCGGTCGAAAGCGACACGGGGCTCCGGATCGCCTTCGACTCGCCGACCGACTACGCGAAACTCCAGGCCCAGGTCGAGTCCGACAACGTCACCTGGACCGTCGTGCAGACCGATCCCTGGTGGACCGAGGCCTACTGCGGGAAACTGATCGAGCGGATCGTCGTCGAGGTGCCGGCGCAGCCCGACGCCTTCGAGTCCGGCCCCTGCGGGACGCCCGCCGACGCCTTCGCCTTCCTGCCGACCTACGACAAAGACGAGTTCGGCGACGACCCACCCACGGGCTGGGCCGACTTCTTCGACACCGAGAAGTACCCCGGCAAGCGCGCGGTCTGGGGCAGCTACGCGATCAACGGCGTGCTCGAGGGAGCCCTGCTCGCCGACGGCGTCTCGCCCGACCAGCTCTATCCACTCGACCTCGATCGCGCCTTCGCGAAACTCGACACGATCAAGGACGACATCGACTTCTACGACACGCTTGGCCAGGCGCTGGGCATG
>DASWMG010000090.1:0-2840 GCA_036399875.1 Solirubrobacterales bacterium | reverse complement strand
TGGCGAGGGCGAAGAGCGGCACGACGACGTAGCTCGTCCAGGGGTGGAAGAGGTGCAGGAGGCGGGCGTTCGGCGAGACGGCGGTGCGCAGCCCGGTCCGCACGGAGCTGGCCAGCTCCGGGGTCGGCTGCTCCCGGAAGCCGCGGAAGAGCTCGGTGGCGCGCTCCAGCTCGCCGCGGCCGGCGGGGTGGGCGAGGGCGATCAGGCCCATCGCGAGGCCGAGCACGACGGGATCGACACCGGAGTCGTAGAGCGCCAGCCAGGCGGCGACGCCGAGCAGGAGGTAGACGAGGCCGTGGTGGATGCGGGCGGCGCGGGCGAGGAGGACGAGGGCGAAGATGCCGGCGGCAATCAGCAGCGGCTCCGTGGAGACGTCCCCGCTGTAGGCGCCGGCGATTACCAGCAGGGCGATCACGTCGTCGATGACGATGATCGTCAGCATGAAGGCGCGCAGGCGGTCGGGAAAGCGCGGGCCGACGAGGGCCAGCATGCCGAGCGCGAAAGCGGTGTCGGTGGACATGGCGACGCCCCATCCGGTCGCCGCGTCGCCGCCGGCGTTGAAGGCGAGGTAGATGGCGACCGGCACCGCCATTCCGGCGATCGCGGCGAGCGCGGGCAGGGTCAGACGCCGCCGCTCGCGCAGCTCGCCGACGTCGAACTCGCGCCGGACCTCGAGCCCGACGACGAAGAAGAAGAACGTCATCAGGCCGCTGTTGATCCACTCGCGCAGGCTCTGGGAGATGCCGGAGTCCCCGACCTGGATGGAGAGGTCCGTGCCCCAGACGCTCTCGTAGGAGGAGAGGTCGATGTTGGCCCAGGCGATCGCGGCCCGCGCGGCGGCGAGGAGGACGCTGGCGCTACCGGTCTCGGTGGCGAGGAACTCGCGCAGGGGCGCCTGCAGGCTGCGAGCCCAGGCGGTCCGGCCCTTGGAGCGAAGTCGCAGCGGGAAGCGGCTCATCCCGGCGAAGCCTTTCATTCCGGCGGCGGCGACCCTCTAGGGTGAATCTCCATGGCTCACTCGCCAGTCAGCCGAGTCCTCTCGGCTTCCCAGCTCGAGACGCTGGCGCAGCACGGCGAGGAGCGAACCGCCGCGGTCGGCGAGACGCTGTTCGAGATCGGCGACGAGACCTACCCGTTCATCGCGATCCGCGAGGGCGAGGCGGCGGTGCTCGACGGCGCCGGCCGCGAGATCGTCCGCCACGGCCCCTCGGGCTTCCTCGGCGAGATCAACCTGCTCTCCGGCCAAACGGTTTTCCTGACGGCGGTGGTGACCGAGCCGATGCGCTACATCGCGGTCGACCGCTCAAAGCTCAAGCAGCTTCTCTTCGACGACGGCTCGCTGTCCGACCTGCTGCTGACCGCCTTCGTCCAGCGGCGCGAGCTGCTGCAGCGGCGCGAGGGAGTCGGGTTGGAGATCGTCGGGCCGCGCGAGTCGCGGGAAACGCGTCGCCTGCTCGACTTCGCCAGGAGCCTGCGGCTTCCCCATACGTGGCGGGATCCCGGCGAGAGCGAGGAGGCGGCGGTGCTTCTGGCCGGGCTCGACCCGGCGGAGGTGCCGCTGGTCCGGCTTCCCGGCGGGGGCGAGCTGCGGTGCCCGAGCAACGGCGAGCTCTCGCGGGCGCTGGGGATCGGGCTGGAGCTCGCGTCGCGCGAGGAGGTCGACCTGCTCGTCGTCGGCGGCGGGCCGGCGGGGCTCGGCGCGGCCGTCTACGGCGCCTCGGAGGGACTCGACACGCTGGTGATCGAGAGCACGGTCCTCGGGGGCCAGGCCGGAGCGTCGCGCCGGATCGAGAACTATCTCGGTTTCCCGGCCGGGATCAGCGGGGCGGAGCTGACCAGCAGGGCGATCACGCAGGCGCGCAAGTTCGGCGCCCGCACCGCGACCCCGTATCGCGCGGAGGCGCTCGAACCGGGGGCCGACCGGCACGTCGTCAGGCTGGAGGAGGGCAACGAGATCGCGGCCCGAGCGGTGCTGCTGTCCACCGGGGCCGAGTACCGGCGTCTGCCGGTGGAGGGCCTGGTGGACTACGAGGGCATCAGCGTCTTCTACGCGGCCGGCCCGCCCGAGGCGCATCTCTGCGGCGGCCAGCGCGTCGGCGTGATCGGCGGCGGAAACTCAGCGGCGCAGGCCGCCATCTGGCTGGCCCGAGGGGGCGCCCTGGTCACCCTCCTCCATCGACGCCGTGACCTGGCCGAGACGATGTCGCACTACCTGATCGAGGACCTCGCCCGCTACGGAGTGGCGGTCCGCGGCACCAGCGAAGTGGTGGAGCTCCATGGAGAGAGCGGGCGTCTAGAGGCCGTCACCCTCGCCGACGGCACGAGGCTGCCGTTCGCGTTCCTGTTCCTCTTCCTCGGCGCTTCCCCCTGCACCGACTGGCTCGGCGACGTGGTGACCCGCGACGAGAAGGGGTTCATCCTCACCGGCCAGGAGGTGGGCGCCGATGGCCTGCTCGAAACCAGCGTCCCCGGCGTCTACGCGGCGGGCGACGCCCGCGCCGGCTCGACCAAGCGATGCGCTACCGCGGTCGGCGAGGGCGCGGCGATCGTCCGCTTCGTCCACGAGCGCCTATCGCAAGAGGGCGCTGGGACGGCGAGCAGATGACGGTCAAGAAGCTGGAACACGTAGGGATCGTCGTCGACGACTTGCCTGCCGCGATCGAGTTCTTCGTCGAGCTCGGACTGGAGCCGGGAGGCAAGGCGGAGGTCGAAGGCGATTGGGTGGACCGCATCATCGCCCTCGAAGGGGCCAAGGCAGAGATCGTGATGATGCGGACCCCGGACGGCCACGGCGAAATCGAGCTCGTGAAGTTCCACTCGCCACCGGCCCAAGGCGGCGA
>DASWMG010000089.1:0-2066 GCA_036399875.1 Solirubrobacterales bacterium | reverse complement strand
CGACGACGCCCTGTGGCTGCCCCCGACGAGTGTCGCGCACGGCGACCGCCTGTCCGGCGGCCGCTTCGCCGCCGCCTGATCGGAACGACCGGCGCCTATCGTAGGTAGGGCATGGCTTCCCAGCGACACGTGACCGTGGGGGGCGTCCAGATCGGTGGGGGCGCCCCGGTCGTCGTCCAGACGATGACCAAGACCGAGACGGCCAACCTGGCGGCCACGATGGACCAGATCCGCAAGGTCGCCGAGGCCGGGGCGGACATCGTCCGCGTGGCCGTCCCGCGCGACAAGGACGTCGAGGCGCTGAAGACGATCGTGCGCGAGTCGCCGATTCCGGTCATCGCTGACATCCACTTCAACCACACCCTGGCGCTGAAGGCGATCGACGCCGGCGCCCACTGCATCCGGCTCAACCCCGGCAACATCGGCGGCCGCGAGAAAGTCGCAGAGGTGGCGGAAAAGGCGACGATCGCCCGCGTGCCGATGCGGATCGGCGTCAACTCCGGCTCGCTGCCGAAGCACCTACACGAGCTGGAGCGCGAGAATCCGGTCGAGGCGCTGGTCGCGGCCGCCGTCGAGTTCGTCGAACTGATGGAGGGCCTCGACTTCGAGAACTTCAAGGTCTCGATCAAGTCGACCAACGTGCCGAACACGATCGCGGCCAACCGCCTGCTCGCCGAGAAGATCCCGTATCCGCTGCACCTCGGTATCACCGAGGCGGGGACGAAATGGTCGGGTTCGCTCAAATCCGCGGTCGGCCTCGGCACCCTGCTCGCCGACGGGGTCGGCGACACGATCCGGATCAGCCTCTCGACCTTCCACGCCGAGGAGGAGGTCAAGGTCGCCTGGGAGATCCTCAAGGCGCTGCATCTGCGCGAGCGCGGCCCGGTGCTGATCGCCTGCCCGACCTGCGGCCGGCTCCAGTTCGACATGGACTCGGTCGTCGCCGAGATCGAGCGGCGCCTCGAGGCCTACGCCGAGCCGATCGAGGTGGCGGTGCTCGGTTGCGCGGTGAACGGGATCGGCGAGGCGAGCCACGCCGACTTCGGCATCACCGGCGCCAAGAACGAGGGCCTGATCTTCGCCCACGGAAAGCCGTTGCGGAAGGTGCCGCAGGCAGACCTCGTGAACGCGCTCTTCGAAGAGATCGACAAGTCGCTCGACCGCGGCCGGGTCGAGGTGGACGAGGCGAAGGCGGGGGAGGGCGCCGCCTGGCTGGCCAAGATCGAGGAGGAGAACGCCGGCGACCTGACGCCGGAGAAGATCGCGGCGATGGAGCACGAGGCTTCGCAGCAGGGCGAGTCGGACAAGGTGCTGCTGGACGAGGAAGTCTCGCCTACGGCGGGACGGCGCTTCACCCGGGCCTAGGTGGGCGGGTCCTGTCGCCGCAGGGGACCCACCGCCCCGTCCGGTCGCTAAAGCGTCCTCAGGGGCGGTGCCCCCTGCGACGCCACCCGCCCGAGTAGCGGGATAGGTTTCCTCCGTGACCCGCCTGAGCCAGACCTTTCTCCCAACGCTCAAGGACGCGCCGAGCGACGCTGAGGCCGTCTCGCACAAGCTGATGGTGAGAGCTGGGTTGATTCGGCAACTCGGGGCGGGCTTGTGGACGTATCTGCCCGCAGGGTGGCGGTCGGTGCGGAAGGTCGAGGCGATCCTGCGGGAGGAGATGGAGAGGATCGGGTGCCAGGAGATGCTGATGCCCGTCCTGCAGCCGGCCGACCTCTGGCAGAAGACCAGGCGGTACGGGATCGACGAGTTGATGAAGCTGGAGGATCGGAAGGGCGCCCCGATGGTGCTCGCGATGACGCACGAGGAGTGCCTGACCTACCACGTCGCTCGCGAGGTCCGGTCGTACCGCGATCTGCCGCTGATGCTCTTCCACCTCCAGACCAAGGAGCGCGATGAGCCGCGGCCGCGGGCGGGCGTGCTGCGCACGCGGGAGTTCACGATGAAGGACGCCTACTCGTTCGACCGCGACGAGGACGGCCTGGCGCGCTCCTACGAGCTGCAGAGCGGGGCCTACGAGCGGATCTTCGACCGCTGCGGGCTGCGCTGGTACCGGGTCGAGT
>DASWMG010000088.1:0-7066 GCA_036399875.1 Solirubrobacterales bacterium | reverse complement strand
ACCGAGGCGCGGTGCGGCGATGAGCGCCCCCAGGTAGGCCCCGAAGCCGACCCACATCAGGGCGTATGCCAACCCGGGGCTCACCGCGCCCCTCCTTCCGGGTCAGCCCGCGCCGACGCCGCCGGTTTCGGCCCCGCCGCCGACGCCGGCATTGCCACCGCCCGGCGGCGCCGCTTCAGGAGCCGGCGTGGGTTCCTGGCCGGCGCCCGGGGCGTAAGCGTCGGGGTTGTAGCCGCCCGTCGCTTCTTCGCCTTTTTGCTGCGCCTCCTCGTCGTATTCGCTCGGTTCTTCGGCGCCTTCGGAATAGCTTTCGTCGTAGCCGCCGCCGCCCGCCTGCGTGTACTCGCCGTAGTACGGGGCCCAGCTCACCGGCGTCTCCGGTTCCTCGAATTCCTCACAGGGGATTTCGCCGTTGGCGTAGAGCGAGTTCCAGATCATCGCCGGGAAGGTGCCGCCGAAGACCGTCGTGCCGTGGACGCTGACCATTTCGATGTCGTTGGACTGCGGGTAGCCGACCCAGACCACGGTCGAGAGGTTGGGCTGGTAGCCGGCGAACCAGGCGTCGGTGTAGTTGTCGGTCGTCCCGGTCTTGCCGGCCTGGCCGGGGCAGCCGGTGTAGGCGGCGGTGCCGGTGCCGCCGGTGATGTTGTCGTGCAGCAATTGCGTCACCTCGTAGGCCACCCCTTCGGGCAGGACCCGCTTAGGCTCCTCCTGCTCGGGGCGGTCGACGCGCCCGCTCGGGAAGACGACCCGCGTGATCGCGATCGGGTCGCGGCGAATTCCGCCCGAGGCCAGGGTCGCGTAGGCGGAGGCCATCTCCAGCGGCGAGACGCCGATCCGCAGGCCGCCGATCCCCTCGGCCGGGATGCCGTCGAGTTCGGTCGTGATCCCCATCGACTTGGCGGTCTCCGCCACGTTCTCGGGGCCGACGTCGAGGTCGAGCTGGGCGAAGACCGTGTTGTCGGATGCCACGGTCGCCTGCTGCAGGTTGATCGTCCCCTGGTAGCCCTCGTCGGCGGTCGCCACCTCCCAGTGGCCCCACTCGGGCAGGTCGAGATTGAGCGGCATCGAGGTGTAGTAGGTCGAGTAGGGGTCGATGCCCTGCTTGATCGCCTCGGTCAGGACGAAGGTCTTGAAGGTCGAGCCGGGCTGCCGGTGCCCCTGGGCGGCGAGGTTGAACTGACTGTCCTCGTAGCTGGAGCTCGAGACCATCGCCTCGATGTGACCGTTGCTGGGGTCGATCGAGACCAGCGCCGCGGACGGGTCTTCGGAATAGGGCAGCGCCGAGCGCATCGCTTCCTGGCCGACGTCCTGCAGGTCGGGATCGACCGTCGTGTAGACGCGCAGCCCGCCCTTGCGGACCGTGTTGACGCCGTACTTCTCGATCAGCTTGTCCTCGACGTAGTCGAAGAAGTAGGGCTGGCGCTGGACGAAGTAGGTGTCGGAGAGCTTGATCCCGAGGCCGCGCTGCTGCCCCTCCTGAGCCCGCTCGCGCGAGATGTAGCCGAGCTTGGCCATGCTGGCGAGGACGTCGTTGCGGCGCTCGCGAGCACCCTCGGGATTGAGGATCGGGTTGTAGTCGGAGGGCGCCTGGGGGAGGCCGGCGAGCAGCGCCGACTGCTCGAGGGTCAGCTTCCAGACCGGCTTGGAGAAGTAGATGCGCGAGGCGGCCTGGACCCCGACCGCGGTGGTGCCGTTGATCGTCCCGTAAGAGGCGCCGTTGAGGTACTTGCCGAGGATGTCGCGCTTGGAGAACTTCTTCTCGTACTCGACCGCCAGCGTCGCCTCCTGGATCTTGCGCTCGAGGTTGCGTTTGGGGTCGGTGATGCAGAGGTTCCGCATCAGCTGCATCGTGATCGTCGAGCCGCCCTGGACGACCTCGCCCGCCTCGATGTTCTCGATCAAGGCGCGCAGGCCGCCCTCGTAGTCGATCCCGTCGTGGTCGTAGAAGCGCTCGTCCTCGATCGCGACCGTGGCGTACTGGAGGTCCTTTGGAATGCGCTCGATCGAGACGGGGGTGCGTGCCTCTTCGGAGGCGATGTAGCCGAGCTTGCCGCCGTCGCCGTCGATCAGGATCGAGTTGCCGCCCCGCTCGATCGGGCGGCAGTCGGAGAGCGGCGGGGCCTCGGCGGCGACGTCGATCACCCACGAGGCGGCGGCGATCACGCCGACCGTGATGGCGGCGATCACTCCGGCGAGGACGAAGCCCAGCTTGCTGCGGGCGCCGCCGCGGCGCCGGTGGCGGCGTCGATTGCGCTGCGTCATCGGAGAAAGCGTACTTCGCCGCGAACCGCGCTCAGGCCTGCGTGTCGCCGGTCGAGTGGTTGTGCACGATCCCGTCCACCAGCTTCTGGTTCGGGATCACGAAGGTGGTCGCGTCGCCGGGGTCGACGTAGGTATAGGAGAGGCTGATGTCGATGACGCGGCCCTCGATCTCTTCGAAGGAGATCCGGTCGCCGATCCGGATCGGCTGGGAGACGGCGATCTGGATGCCGGCGAGCATGTTGCCGATCGTTTTCTGAGCGGCGAAGCCGACGATCGCCGCCAGCACCGCGGTCGAGGCGAGGATGCCGGTGGCGAGGCGGTGCAGCTCGGTGAACTGGGCCAGCGCCATCGCCCCGAGGACTAGGAAGACGATCAGGACGACGAGGCGGCGCAGGAAGCGCAGGCGCGTCCGGGTCGAGCGCGAGACCTGTGAGACTGCCGGCGTCATGGAGGGCAACCTAGCCAGTGGCCCCGCCGGGAGACCGGCTCGCTTCCCCTACGCAAGCTGGGGCCCGGGGGCGGCGACGATCGGCCTCTTCGTCGCGCTGAGCGTCCAGTCGGTCTTCGCCGGGATCGCCGTCGCGATCGAGAGCCCGGTCGGGGAAGAGGACCTGAGCTCGACCGCCAGCGTCGTCCTGCAGACCCTCGGCGCGGTTGCCTTCGTCGCGATCCCCCTCGTGATCGCGATGATGGGGCGGGTGCCGTGGCGGGAGGCGCTGTCCCGCCTGGGCCTGCGGCGCTTCGACTCCTCGGCGGTCGCGTGGATGGGCGTCTCGATCGCGGTCTACCTCGCCTTCGCCGCGGCCTACGTCGCGCTGGTCGGCGAACCGGACCAGGAAGACATCGCCGAAGCGTTCGGCAGCCTGCCCTTCCAGATCTTCCTGATCGCGATCGCCGCGCCCGTCAGCGAGGAGATCTTCTTCCGCGGCATGCTCTTCGGCGGCCTGTGCCGGCGCATGCCCATGTTCCTGGCGGCGGCGATCAGCGCCATCGTCTTCGGCGGCCTGCACGCCTTCACCGGGCTCAGCGCCGTGCCTCCGTTGATCGCCTTTGGGTTCATCCTCGCCCTGCTCTACGAGAAGACCGGTTCGATCGTGCCGGGAATCCTGCTGCACGCGCTGAACAATTCCGTCGCCCTGGCTGCTCAGTAGCATCCGGCCGGTGAGTCGCCGCCTGTTCCCAGCTCTCGCCCTCGCGGTGGCGTCGATGGCGCCGGCGACCGCGGCGGCCGCTCCCGCCAAGGCCCCGCCGGCGCAGGCGGAGGGACCGCCGCAGGCGACGGTGAAGATCCAGCCGCTCGGGCTCGACGGCGGCAAGGCGCGCATCCTCAGCACGGTGCGGGTCGCGGGCACGCTCAGCCCCTACGCGCCGAACCAGAAGGTTGCCGTCACCTTCTTCCTCGACGGCAAGCCGGTCAAGCGGGCCAGCGTCAGGGTCGGTAAGGGCAAGGGCGGCGCCGGATCCTTCGACGCGCGGATCAAGGTCAGGGAGGCCGGTAAGTACGCGGTCAGCGCCCGCCACGCCCCGACCGCTCTGCTCGGCGGCGACAGCACCGTCCGCAAGAGCTGGCGGGTCAGCTTCCCCAGCCTGCGGCAGGGCAAGTGCGGCCCGGTCGTCGCCGCCTTCAAGAAGGCGATGCGCAAGATGGGCTATATCGCCAACGACGGCCGCTGCTTCGGCGACAAGACGGCGCGCGGCGTGCTCGCCTACCGCAAAGTCAACGGGATGGCGCGCAGCATGCGCGCCGGCAAGGGCCTGGTCAAGAGTGTCTTCGCCGGACGCGGCGGCTACCGCGTCCGCCACCCCGGCGCCGGTCGCCACGTCGAGGCGCCGCTCTCCAAGCAGGTGCTCGTCTTCGCCAAGGACGACAAGGCCTACGCGATCTACCCGGTCTCCTCGGGCAAGTCCTCGACCCCGACTGTCACCGGTCACTTCCACTTCATCAGGACCGAACCGGGCTACAACTCGCACGGCATGTACTACTCGTTCTACTTCTACGGCGGCTACGCCGTGCACGGCTACGAATCGGTGCCGGACTACCCCGCCAGCCACGGCTGCATCCGCACCTTCATCGCCGACCAGCCGGAGATCTACAACCGGATCGAGTTCGGCGAAAGCATCTTCATCTGGTGAGCGGGCCGCTCCGGCGGCCCATCCACACTAGGCTTCCCGACCGATGAGCGAGCGCGCTCTGAGGGCAGTCCTGATCGTCATCGCGGCCTACCACGTCGTCACCGGCGGGCTGGCGCTGCTGGTTCCGGACACGTTCTTTGAGGAGATCGGCACCTACGGGGTCGAGAACTCGCACTACGTCGGCGACGTCGGCGCCTTCATCCTCGCCTTCGGGGTCGCGGTGGGAATCGCCGTGGTCCGGCCGGCGTGGCGAGCGCCGCTGCTCTGGCTTGGCGCGCTCTGGTACGGCTTCCACGCGCTCAACCACGCCTTCGACACCGATGAGGCGCGCAGCGAGGGGCGGGGCTGGGCCGACACGCTGCTGATCGCCGTCGGCGCCGTCGGCGCGGCCTGGCTGGCGCGGACGTCCGAACGGCTGGGCCGACTGGACTCGGACGTCCGAGATACGGACGTCTCCGGCCAGTCGGCAGGGGGTTCGCGGTGAGGGTCTTCGTCGCGGGCGCCAGCGGGGCGGTCGGGCGACCGCTGGTCCGGCAGTTGGTTGCGGCGGGCCATGAGGTGACCGGCACGACCCGGCGCCAGGAGCGGGCGAAGGAGATCGAGGCCGCGGGCGCTACGGCGGCGGTCTGCGACGCCTTCGACCGCGAGGCGCTGGAGGCGGCGGTCGCGACGGCACAGCCTGAGGTCGTGGTCAACCAGCTGACCAGCCTGCCCGACAAGTACGACCCCCGCAAGGCCTCGTTCTACGAGCAGACCAATCGAGTGCGCTGCGAGGGCGGGCACAACCTCGTCGAGGCGGCCCGCAAGGCTGGCGCTCGCCGCTTCATCACCCAGAGCATCGCCTTTCTCTACGCGCCCGAAGGGGACTGGGTGAAGACCGAGGACGCCCGCATCTTCGACGACGCGCCCGGTCATTTCGGCCCGACGGTGAGCGTCCTCGCCGAGCACGAGCGCGAGGTGGTCGAGTGCCCGGACTTCGAAGGTTTGGTTCTGCGCTACGGCCAGTTCTACGGGCCGGACACCTACTACGCCGTGGACGGTCACCTCGGCCGCGAAACGCGCCGGCGCCGCTTCCCGATCGTCGGCGAGGGCACCGGCACCTTCTCGTTTCTCCACGTGGAGGACGCCGCCGCCGCCACTGTCGCCGCCATCGAGCGCGGCGGTCCCGGCATCTACAACGTGGTGGACGACGAGCCGGCGCCGATGCGCGAGTGGCTGCCGGTCTATGCCGAGGCGGTGCGCGCCAAGCCGCCGCGGCGCGTGCCGTACTGGCTCGCCCGCCTCGTCGCCGGCAAGCCCGTCGCCTCGACCGCCGTCGAAATTCGCGGCGCCTCCAACGCGAAGGCGAAGCGGGAGCTCGGCTGGGCGCCCCGCTACGCGAGCTGGCGCCAGGGTTTCCGCGAGGCGCTCGGGTGACGTCCGGCGTGGACCTCGAGGTCGCCAGGGCGACGCTGCTGGCGGAGTTGCGCGAGCACTCGCTGATCCTCGGCGAGGTGACGCTGGCGAGCGGGGCGACGGCCCAGTACTACGTCGACGCGAGGCGAACGCTGCTGCGGCCCGCTGGCTTCCGGGCGGCCGGCGAGCTGATCGCGGCGGCGGCCACCGAGCTGGGTGCGACGGCAGTCGGCGGGCCGGCGACTGCCGCCATCCCGCCCGCCTGCGCCGCCGTCGCCGTGCCGGCGGGAGAGGGGCTGGTCGGCTTCTTCGTCCGCGGGGCCCGTAAGGAGCACGGTTTGCAGCGCTGGGTCGAGGGGCCGGTCGAGCCGGGCGCCCGCGCCCTGGTCGTCGAGGACACGGTGACCAGCGGTGGCTCGACGGTTGAGGCGATTGTCCGGGTCCGCGAGCAGGGGCTGGAGGTGGCGGGGGTCGTCGCGGTCGTCGATCGCCTCGCCGGTGGCGGCGCGAAGATCGAGGCTGCCGCCGAGGCGCCCTACCGGGCACTGGTCACGATCGATGAGATTTACCCACAGCGTCCAGACCGGTCATAGGTCCATGACCAGTGTGTTTTAAGACGCTGATGTTTATTATGAAGGCGCTCGGAAAATGGGAGGCCGTGCGCTTGCTTCCGGCTGCGCCATTTCATCGAGCACCACGAGGAAAAGCAGCCGGAATCGAGCCACCATCACTCAGCGATCGCCAGACGAATTCGCCAAGGCCTTCGAGGCGGCTTTCGCCCGCCTCCAGGTGGCTGTCGAGCAGGCGTCGGCTGAGAAGTGCGAGTGGGCGGCCAAGGCCGCCGCGGCGGTCGCCGCGACCCTGGAGTTCGCCACGACCGACCCCGAGGCCGCTCAGCTGCTGACGAACGAGGCCTTGGCTCGTGGCGCGGAAGGGATCTCGCGCCACGAGCGCGTCATCGCCTATGCAGCGGACCGGCTCGCCACCGGCCGCAACCTCCGCCCCGAGAACGCCCAGCTGCCCGAGATAACCGAGCGCGCCCTCGTCGGCGGCCTCGTCATGCTCGTCGCCCAGCGCCTCGACCAGAACACGATGGACCAGCTTCCCGAGGCGACACCCGAAATGATCGAATTCGTCCTCACGCCCTACGTCGGCGCGGCCGAGGCCCGCCGCTTCGCCGGCAACGGCGGCGGCTGAGCGCCGAGTGCCCGAGCCTGGATTCGCTAGCGTAGGAGAGCGTCTTCTTCTTCCTCACGACGGCGCTGCTGAGAGA
>DASWMG010000087.1:0-6344 GCA_036399875.1 Solirubrobacterales bacterium | reverse complement strand
GCAGCGCTCCAGGTAGCGCCGCTCGGAGATCGAGGCGTCGTAGGTGTCGTGGCGCTGCGCCAGCTCGCCCCGGGCGAGCGCCACCGAGGCGCGCGAGAGCAGCTCGATCGCCCGTACCTGCTCGTGGGCGGCGAGCAGTGCGAAGGCGCGGGAGAACAGCAGGTCGCCGGTCGCCACGGCGCGCTCCCGCCCCGAGGTCGCCGCGACGGTGGGCACGCCGCGGCGCAGCGGCGCGGCGTCGAGCACGTCGTCGTGGACGAGGGTCGCCATGTGAATCAGCTCGATCGCGGTCGCGCCGCGGACCGCTGCCTCGCCGCCGTCCTCACCGCCGCAGATCAGCACCAGCAGCGGCCGCAGCCGCTTTCCGCCGGCCGCCAGGGTCATGTTGGCGTCGGCGGCGAGCAGGTCGCCGTAACCGTCGGACTGCTCGCGCAGCAGCTGCTCGACCCGGCCGAGGCCGGTCGGCAGCCAGCGGCTGGAAGCGTCGAGGACGGCCGTTACGGGAGGTGGAACGGCCGACTCGCGGCTCACGCCCGAGCCTCCGCGCTCATCCCCCGAGCGGTCCCTTGACGCCGCTGTGGACGGCGATGATGCCGCCGGCGAGGATCGTCCAGTGGATCCCGGCCAGACCGGCCGCGTCCATCTTCTCGGCGAGGCCGCGCGGCGAGGGGAAGGAGCGCACCGATTCGGGCAGGTAGCTGTAGGCCTCGGGGTCAGGGGTGAGCGCTCCCAGCAGGGGCACGATCCGGTCGAACCAGAGCGAGAAGAAGGTCGAGAGCGGCGGTCGGGTCGGCTGCGTAATCTCGAGAATCACGAGCCGGCCGCCGGGCCGCAGCACCCGCGTCATCTCGCGCAGCCCGCGGTCGAGGTCGGAGAGGTTGCGCACCCCGAAGCCGACCGTGACCGCGTCGAAGCGGTCGGCGTCGTAGGGGAGCTCGAGCGCGTCCGCCCACTCGAAGCGGGCGCCCTCGGCGCCTCGCTCCGCGGCCTTCTCGCGCGCCAGGTCGAGCATCGGCTCGGAGAAGTCGCAGCCGACGACGTGGCCACCGGGGGCGACCCGAGAAGCCAGCTCGAGGGTCAGGTCGCCGGTGCCGCAGCAGACGTCGAGCGCCGACCCGCCAGGCCGCAGCGCGGCTCGGTCCGCGGCTCGCTCGCGCCAGCGGTGGTGCAGGCCCGCCGTCATCACCGAGTTGAGGAGGTCGTAGCGACCGGCGATCCGGTCGAACATGCGGTTGACCTGGGGGGCGAACTGAGGGGAGGTTTTGTCGGTCAGGGCCATGGCGAAAGCGAGCGTAGCCGACCCGCGTCGCGAGGGCTCATCGCAGGCCGCCGCAAGAAAAGCAGGTTGATCAGTATCTCTTTGACTAATGTGCGGGATGTGCGGATGAGGACGTCGGGCGGGACCGCGATAGCGACGTTGGCGCTGCTGGCCCTCGCCGCCGGCCCGGCGCCGGCGCACGACAACCCGTCGCTCGAGGTGGTCCTGCCCGCCGACCGGCCGGCGCGAGGCCTCGTCTATGACGGGCTGCTGCCCACCGACCCAGATTCTCGCTGCGCCGGTGAGTTCCGGGTGCCGGTCGAGGGCCAGCTGGTTTGCACGCACGGGCCCGATCCGGCCCCGCCCGGCATGGACGTCCGCGTCAACCGGTCCGTCGCCGAGCTGCGCGCCGACACCTTCGGCCCCGCCTCGGCGTCGGCCGCGCCGCAGGAGCTCGACGCCCTGATCCCCTGTATCGGCGACGGAACGAGCGGCAAGCGCGTCCAGGTGATCTACGCGCGGGCGGAGGACAGCCCCGACCACTTCGACGCGGTGCGCGCGATGATCCCCGTCTGGGCCGCCGAGGCCAGCAGCGTCTTCGACGAGAGCGCAGCGCAGACCGGGGGCTCGCGGAGGGTTCGCTACGTGACCACCCCCGGGCCCGAGTGCGAGCTCGACGTCGACTCCGTGACCGTCTCGGCCGAGGGCGCCGAGCTCTTCGACGAGACGGTCAAAGAGCTCCTAGCAGCGGGCTACGACAGCCCGAGCCGCAAGTACATGGTCTTCATGGACGCCCACGTCCTCTGCGGCATCGGCGAGGTCCGCGATGACGAAAGGCCCGGCGCCGCGAACGTCAGCAACGGCGTGCCCGGCACCGCTCTGTTCAGCCGCATCGACGAGACCTGCTGGGGGCGGCTCGGGGACTGGATCTCAGCCGAGGCGCACGAGCTCGTCCACAACCTCGGCGGCGTCCAGGACCAGGCGCCGCACTCGACCGGGCAGTTCCATTGCGTCGACGAGTACGACGCGATGTGCTACCAGGAGGGGCCCTTCGCGCCGCCTCTCCAGTTCCTCTGTCCGCCCGCCGAGGAGAGGCTGCTGGACTGCGGCGACGACGACTACTTCAGCACCGCCCCCCCGCCCGGGAGCTACCTGGCGACGCACTGGAACGTGGCGAACAGCGCTTTCCTCACGAAGGCGAGCGAGCCGCCGTCGCCCGTGCCTCCGCCTCCGCCTCCGCCTCCGCAGCCGGAGCCGCCCCCCGTGCCGAGTACCTCGGTCCTCTTCGGTCCCCGCGGCGCCATCCGCGCTCGCCAGGCGGTGTTCCGGTTCGCCGCCGACATGTCGTCCACCTTCGTCTGCCGGCTGGACCGCCGCGCCGCGCAGCCGTGCGCCTCGCCGAAGCGCTACCACGGCCTGTCGGGGGGCGGCCACGTCTTCCGGGTCGCGGCCCGGGGCGTCGGGGGAGGGGTCGATCCCAGCCCGGCGGTCCGCAGGTTCGAAGTCCTGGCGCGTCGCGGCGGAGCGCGCCGCTGAGCGAGCCTCAGTCGAGCGAGGCGAGGAAGTCGGCCAGCTCGTCGAGTTTCTTCGGCGGCAGGTCGCGGAAGGAGGGCATGATGCCCGGGCCGATTTCGACCGAGCGCAGGATCGCGGCGCGCGGCACGGTGCGGCCGATATGGGTCAGGTCGGGCCCGGGACCGTGGTTGCCGTTCTCGCCGAGCTTGTGGCAGGCGAGGCAGCCGGCGCCGGCGACGACCTCCTTGCCGGCCTCGTACTGCGGCGCCACCTCCATCTCGATCTCGGTCGGCGAGCCCCCGGTGGCGCCGAGGAAGGTCAGGTAGGCCATCGCGATGATCGTGAAGATGCCGGCGACGGTCGCGATGGGTCGCCGCTCGGGTCGCCGCTCGGGATTGCGGTCGTAGAACGGCAGCAGCAGGAGCAGCACCATGCAAATGGTCGGGATGCCGATCGTCGCGATCGGGACCAGCTCCGGCGGCTTGATCACGCGCAGGACCTCGAAGAGGAAGAAGAAGTACCACTCGGGGCGCGGCACGTAGCTGGTCGAGGTCGGGTCCGCCTTGGGGCCCTGCTCGGCGCCCAGGATGATCGACATCACGATGATCACGCCGACGACGATCACCGCCATCGCCGAGTCCTTCATCACGGCGTAGGGGAAGAAGGGCTTGCCCTTCTTCTTGAGCAGCTCGTACTCCTCGAGGTATGCCTGCTTGTCGGTCGGTTTCATCGCGCCCGCCCGTTTCCGCCGCCGTTGGCGCCGGCGTCGAGCTGAGAGACGGGAGCCGCGACCTTGGGCCGCTGCGCCCGCACCCAGGGCGGCGCCGTCGTGCCGAGCTTGACGACGAGGTAGAGGTGGGCGCCGATCAGGGCGATGAGGGCACCGGGAATGAGCAGCATGTGGATCGCGTAGAAGCGGGCGAGCGTGGTCGCGCCGAGCTCAGGGCCGGCGCGCAGGAAGTCGCTCAGGTACGGGCCCACGATCGGCCCGGTGCCGTTGATGTTGATGCCGACGATCGAGGCCCAGAAGGAGCGCTGGTCGAAGGGCAGCAGGTAGCCGGTGAAGGCCATCGTCATCGTCAGGATCAGCAGGACGACGCCGATCACCCAGTTCAGCTCCCGCGGGTACTTGTAGGCGCCGAAGAAGAAGGTGCGGCCCATGTGGAGGAAGATCAGGATCACCATCACGCTGGCGCCCCATTTGTGCATTCCGTGCACGAACTGGCCGAGGAAGACCTCGTTGTTGATGTGCGAGATCGAGGCGTAGGCCTCGGTCGCCGAGGGCACGTAGAACATCGCCAGGAAGACGCCGGTGACGGCCTGGACGATGAAGGCGAAGAGCGTCGCGGAGCCGAGCGTGTAGAACCAGTTGGTCCCCTTCGGCACCTTGCGGTAGAGCATCCCGGTGAGGAAGCCGGAGGCGGCGGTGCGCTGGTCGACCCAGGCGAGGACGTCGGCCGGCGCCTCCTTGGCGCGGTCGAGCATCTGCTGCCCCTCGGAGGGACGCTCGGGCGGCGAGGTCTTGAGGTCGGACGGGGCCGGCTTGGCGGCGCCGTTGCCGCTGCCGGGCTTGGCCGGTTTGCGCAGCGGGGCGGGGATCAGCGAGTCGAGCTTCATGGCGGCGGGAAGGTGGAGGGACGCGGCGGGTAGAGGTATTCCCAGACGCCGCCGGTGAACTCGCCGGGGTCGCGGGCGCGGACCGCCTCGAGCTGGGAGGTGACGCTGTAGCGGGGGCCGATTTCGACCTGGCCGCGGCGGATCCTGGTCTGGAAGCGGTCGAGCGGGCGCACCGGCGGGCCGCCGAGCACTTTGCCGACGAAGTCGTAGACGCCGCCGTGACAGGGGCAGATGAAGTTGCCGGCCGCCTCGACGAAGCGAACCGGGCAGCCGAGGTGGGCGCAGCGGTTGGAGACGGCGATGATCTCGCCGGGGTCCTCGCCCAGTTCCTTCGAACCTTTGCGCACGTAGGCGAGGGTCTTGCCGGCGTCGGCGATCCCCTCGGTCTCGGTGAAGACGACCTGGCGGTAGGTGTCGTCGACGAAGTCGTCGACCGGGCCGACCGCCTCCCAGCGCTCCTTGCCGCGATGGAAGATCGGCGCGACGGCGAAGCCGACCGCCGGCAGGACGATCGCCGCGCCGGCCAGCCCGCCGAGTCCCTGCGCCGCGACCGTGAAGACGCGGCGGCGGGTCATCGACTCGCCCTCGAAGTATCCGGGAGGGTCGGGCTTCGCCCGCTCAGGGGGGGTCGCCTCGACCCCGTTGGGTTTCTCGACGTTGTCAGCCACGGTGCGGGAGGAGATGCTGCGCCTCAGAGTTTATTCCCTTGGCGGCGTCGGCTGCCTCGTGGGCCCTTCGTATGTAGAAGCGGTTAACGGATCGTCGTCAGCAGCGCCGGCTGGTATACAGAGACTCCGGTGTTCATTGTGTCGGCTTCGGGCGGGGAGGGGAAGGGGCGCAAGCTGCCCCTTTCGCTGCGCCATCCCCGAGCGATGCTGGTGGCCGCCTTCGTCGCGATCGCGGCGCTGGCGATCCTCGCTCGCGGCGTCGAGGACAAGCTGCGGCCGAGCTCGCCCAGCATCCCCGGCACCGAATCCTCGCGCGGCAACGATCTGCTCGAGGAGCACTTCGGCGACACTGCGCCCTTCGCGATCCTGCTGCAGGGCCCGGCGGCGCAGCTCGACGTCCAGGGCCCGGCGCTGATCCGGGCGCTGCGCGCCGACCCCGCCGCCTCCGACCCCGCCGTCTCCACCCTCTCCCCCTGGGACAAGGGGAGCGTCGAGCGGCTGCGGCCCGGCCCGCGCCGGGCCTTGATCGTCGTCGACTTCCACGTCGACGCGCAGACGGCGGTCCAGGACACCGTCCCCTACCTCGACCGCACGCTGGAGGAGCGGATTTCGCCGCCGGTGACGGCGACCCAGACCGGCTTCGCCAGCCTCTCGCGGGCCGCCCAGGAGGAGTCGCTCGACTCGACCGAGCGGGCCGAGCTGATCGCCATTCCGTTCCTCCTGGTCGTCCTGCTGCTCGTCTTCCGCTCGCCAATCGCCGCCGCGATCCCGCTCCTCTTCGGCGCCGCCACCGTCAACGCCTCGCGGGGCCTGGTCTCAGTCGCCGCCGAGTGGATGGCGATCGACGCCCTCGCCCTGACCGTCTGCGCGATGATGGGACTGGCGCTGGGCGTCGACTACGCGCTGCTGATGGTCTCCCGCTTCCGCGAGGAGCTCGAGGCCGGGGCGTCGCCGCTGGAGGCGGCCCGGATGACCCGTCACACCGCCGGCCGCACGACCGCCTTCGCCGGCTCGACCCTCTTCCTAGCGATGCTGGCGACGCTGGCGCTGATGCCGGGCAAGCTGCTGCTCTCGCTGGCGGGGGCGGCGATCGTCGTCACCGGTGTCAGCGTCCTCGTCGCCGCCCTGGTCGGCCCGGCTCTGCTGGTTCTGATCGGCCACAACGTCAACCGCTGGCGCCTCGGCGGCAACCGCGAGGGCACGCGCCTGATGGCGATGGTCGGCGCCGCGCTGAGCAAGCCGCGGCTCGCCGCGGTGCTGATCGGTGCCCTCGTCCTGACCCTGGC
>DASWMG010000086.1:0-3475 GCA_036399875.1 Solirubrobacterales bacterium | reverse complement strand
TCGCGATCCCGAAGTCGATCAGCTTGACGTCGTCGTCGGGGTCGAGGAGGACGTTCTGCGCCTTGACGTCGCGGTGCAGGATGCCGGCCGCGTGGATGTGGGCGAGGGCGCCGAGCAGCTCGCGCGCCAGCCGCTCCGGATCGACGGTCGCGCCGGCGGCGACCCGTTCGGCGAGGTTGTCGCCCTCGACGTACTCCATGACCAGGTAGGGGCGTTCCTCCCCTTCGGCGTAGTCGTAGATCCCGATCAGGTTGGGGTGGGAGAGGCTGGCGGCGATCCGCGCCTCGCGCCGGAAGCGGGCGACGAACTCGGGGTCGGAGGCGATCGTGTCCGAGAGCACCTTGATCGCGACCGGCCGGTCGAGCACCTCGTCGGTCGCGAGCCAGACCGAGGCCATGCCGCCGCGACCGAGCAGCCGCTCCAGGCGGTAGCGCTCCTTGAGCCGGGTGCCGGTCGCGAGCATCGCCTCTCCTAGCCGCTCGCTCGCCGCATGAAGTCGACCTGTCCCTGCTTGCGCATGATCAGGTGCTCGAGCATGTGCTCGAGCGCCTCGGAGCGGCCCTCGCGACCGGTTGGCTCGATCGACTCCTGCAGCGCCTCGATCGCCTCCTCCTCGCACTCGACCAGGGCGGCGAGCGCGTCCTCGGTCCCGGCGTGGAAGCGCAGGGCGGCCACCTTCGTGGTCGGCTCGCCGCCGAAGGAGACGATCTTCTCGATCAGCCGCCGCACGCCGTCCAGCTCGGCGTCGCCGAACTCGGTCAGCTTGGCGCCGACCGCCTGTCCCTCGAGGCCGCGCAGGCTGGCGGCGACCACCGAGTACTGGAGGGCGGAGCGGTACTGGCTCTCCAGCGCTTCGTTGAGGCGCTCGATCGCGAGTTGCTCGTCGAGGCGCTCCTCCTGCTCGGGCATGCCATGGGCACTACCCGGGGGCGGCTCCGCGTACGCTCGCGGACGGCGCGCGGTCGAGCTCGATGCGGACCAGCCTCGGCTCGATCCCGATCGCGCGCGGCCCGCTGCGCGCGTAGGCGTTGAAGCGCGTGACGATCTCGTCGTCGAGCGGCTCGAGCCGGGCCGTGCCCTCGTACCAGCGGCCGCGCAGCCTGAGCCGCACGCGCGGATCGGCTGCGATGTTGCGCGCAAAGGCCGAGTGCTCGCCGTGGACGGCGAGCAGCCAGGCGACGTTCCCGTCGACTGGCCCAGTGGCGAGCGGCGCCTGCCTCGGCCTGCCGCTCCTCCGCCCAGTCGTCTCCAGCACGACCCACCACGGGGCGACTCCCGCCAGCGCTCGCGCGAGCGGGTTGAACAGCCGCCAAATAAATCTGGCCAGAGCACGGCGAGCCTTGTCCCGCCTCGTCATCGGGCTGAGTGTCCCACGATGCACGGATCGAAGCGGGCCCTTCTATCTTGGGAGCCTGATGTCGAGTGAAGCCATCGCGATCATCTCCGGGGCCTTGTCAGGCGGTTTTGCGCTCGCCGGCGTGGGGGTGAGCAGCTGGATCGCCTCCAGGCGCCAGCGCGCCGAGTTCCGTGAGGAGACGGTTTTGGAGCTCGCGGGGATGGAGCGCCTCGTGTGGGGAGATAACTGGATCGAGCTGAATGCCCATCTCCAGCGCCAACAGGCGCGCTGGTCGATATCGGGGCTTCCGTCATCCCTCGTCGACGACTTTCAGGCGATCTCGAAGGCGTGTTGGCGCGACGGTCGGCAGACCGTGGAGCAGTCGTCAGGGAAACACCACATGATCAGCGTCACTCTGCTGGACGCGCGAGAGGCAGTGCACAACGCAGCGCGGGCCGCGCTGATGCGCGAGGGATCACGCCGGTACAGAGAATCGCTCGTCGCCGATGCGTCCGCGCAAATCGAGGCTGCCAGGGCAAGGATGCCTGCCGCCTTCCGGTGAGTCCTTTCAGCTACGCGTCCGCTCCGCCAGCCACTCGAGCAGGCCGTCCATCCCCGACTCGTCGTGCACGCGCCGCTGCTCATCGGCGCCGTTGCCCTCGCGCAGGATGCGCTCCAGCTCCTCGAAGGCGTCGTCGCCGCCGAGGTCGCGGGCGTAGGGGCGGACCGCGTCGAGGACGCGGCGGGCGACCTCGGTCGCCGGTGCCGGGTGCTCGTCGTCGAAGAGGATCTGCGCCTCCATGCCGTGGCTCGCGGCCTGGAAGTAGGACTCCTCCAGCGCCTCGCGGTAGAGACCGGGCGCGGTCGGGTCGTCGAGCTCCTTGGCGGCGATCGCCTGGATCAGCGCCGCGATCGCGGCGGAGGTGGCGGCGTCGGTCTGCACGTCGAGCGCCCGCACCTCGACCGTGCCCAGCTTCGGGTGCGGCCGGACGTCCCACCAAATGTAGGTGTAGTCCTCGACCCCGGCGGCGGCGATCAACTGGTCGGCGACGTTGCAGAAGTCCTCGTAGTCGCGCAGCTGGCGCGGCAGCTGGAAGCGCGGATATGAGCGCACGACCGAGGTCCGGGCGCTGGCCTGCCCCGAGTCCCGGCCCTCCCAGAAGGGCGAGTTGGCGCTGAGCGACTGCAGGACCGGCAGGTAGAGGCGGAACGAGTTGGCGAGGCGAACGGCCGAGTCGGGGTCGGGCATGCCGACGTGAACGTGCAGCCCGCAGGGGGGCGTGCGCAGCAATCCGCCGAGATCCTTGCGGACGACCTCGTAACGCGGTTTTTCGACCAGGCGCGGTTCGCCGAAGTCATCGGACGGATGGAGGCCGGACCCGATCAGGCGGAAACCCGCGTCGAGGATCGCCCCCCGCGCCTCGCGCAGGTCGTCGAGTGCTTCCTCGGGCGTGTGCGAGACACCCGACTTCAGCTCGATCTGGTCGGCGAAGATCTCCGAGGAGATCCGCTCGCGCACCGGCCCGGACACCTGATCCAAAACGGCCTGGCTCTCGGCGACCAGCTTGCGATCCCCGTCCACCAGCAGCAGCTCCTCCTCGACACCCAGCGAGAGCGGAGCCGAGGAGCCGAAGCGGTGCTCGTGGGGGTCCGCCTCCGCGGTTGAGTCGGACCTCGGCAAGCGGTCTGCTGACGCCATGGCGGTTTCTTACCCAGTTCCAAACATTCCCCTACGCGGGGGTCGCCGGGCGGTTCGCTAGACATCCGGACCATGGGTCACTTCTCCTACGAGGGCCACCGGATCGAGTACGACTCCTTCGGGGAGGGCGACCGCGTCCTCGTCCTCGTCCACGGGCTGCTGATGAACCGCCGCATGTTCGAGCGGCTGGGTCCCGACCTGGCCGAGCGCGGCAACCGGGTCATCTGCGTGGACATGCTCGGCCACGGCCGCTCCGACCGCCCGGAGGATTTGCGGCTCTACTCGATGCCGCTCTTCGCCCGCCAGGTCGTGGCGCTGCTCGATCACCTCGACCAGCCCTCCGCGGTCGTCGGCGGCACCTCGCTCGGCGCCAACGTGGCGCTGGAGCTGGCGACGCGCAGCCCCGACCGCGCTCGCGCCCTCTTCGTCGAGATGCCGGT
>DASWMG010000085.1:0-7295 GCA_036399875.1 Solirubrobacterales bacterium | reverse complement strand
GCGATACATCTGAGTGGGAGCTCTCTTCTTTAGGGGTTGTCGGTTCTGCGCGGCGCGGCTAGATGATCCGCTGGATCAGGAAGTTGAAAGCCGCATCGAGGGCGCCGAGGTAGGCGGCGGCGACCGCCACGAAGACGATCGTAACCGCGGTCGCCTGGACGAGGGTGTCGCGGTCGGGCCACTGGACTTTGCGCAACTCGGCCCAGCAGGAGGCGATGAAGCCGCTGACGCCGCCGCGCTGGCGCTCGGCCGCGGCCTGCTTCTGGCGCTTGGTGAGCTGCTCGCGCTCCTTGCGCTTCTGGTCGGCGCGCTTGCGTTTCTCGGCTTCCTTGGCCTCTTTGGCCTCGGCCCGCTTCTGGGCGCGGCTCGGCTTCGGGGCGTCGGGGGTCTCCAGCGCGGTCTCGGGAGCGCCGGCGCGGATCCCCGCCTCGACGGCCTCAACCTCGGCGACCTCGCCCGAGACACCGACCTGGGTGTCGTGCTGGGCCTGAGATTCGGTGTCGCGCTTGACGCCCGCGTGCTTCTGTTCTTCGGCTTCGCGGGCCCGCTTCTCGGCCTTGCGCTGTGCGCGCGTCTTGGCCATCGCCGCCTACCGGGTCTCCTTGTGCGCCGTGTGCTTGCCGCACCAGCGGCAGAACTTGCGCAGCTCGACTCGGTCCGGCGAATTTCGCCGCGACTTGTTGGTCTGATAATTGCGCCGCTTGCAGTCTTCGCAAGCCAGCGTCACCGCGATGCGGACATCTCCGCGAGCCATTTCGCTCCCTCGTGCCGTCCTAAGTCGTTACAAGGAAAAGCCTCGGGCCCAGGGCGCGAGGCTGGGCTGAAGGATAGCGCGGCGGCGCGGCTTGGGCGGCCTCGTCAATTCGCCGGCGGGGGGGCGAATCATGGTGCCGTGGCGCCTTCTTACGGGTATGCCGAAGGAAAGCGCCATGCGCGACCGGCGGGTCGCCCAGATAGCTGCTCGCCAGCACGGGGTGGTGTCGACCGAGCAACTCCGAGCCGCCGGTCTCGGTCACACCGTCGTCGCGGAACGCTGCCTGGCCGGGCGACTTCACCGAATTCATCGCGGCGTGTACGCAGTGGGTCATCCCGGGCTCTCCCTGGAGGGCCGCTGGATGGCCGCAGCCATAGCCGTCGACGGTGCGGTCAGCCATCGCAGCGCGGCGTCGCTGTGGCGGCTCCTGCCGCCGCTGGAAGGGCCGGTCCACGTATCCGTGCCGTCGAGCGGCGGCAGACGACAGCGCGCCGGGGTCCGCGTTCATCGTTGCAAGTCACTCGAATCGCGGCACCTCACTCGCCGCCTCGGGATCCCCGTCACGACACCGGCGCGAACGGTCGCTGACCTGCGCGGGTCGGTCTCGCCGCAGGAGTTGCGGCGGGCGATCCGGCAGGCGGAGGTTCTCGGCCTGGCCACTGGCCTCGAGGAGTCGGTCGAGGGGACGCGCAGCGAGCTGGAGCGACGCTTCCTGCGGCTCTGCCGCCGAGCCAAGCTCCCCGCGCCGGAGGTCAACGTGCGGATCGGCCCGCTCACCGTCGACTTCCTGTGGCGGGACCGGCGCCTGGTGGTCGAGACCGACGGCTGGCGGTACCACCGGGGACGGCAGGCGTTCGAGGACGATCGCTCGCGCGACCTGGCGCTACGCAGCCGCGGCTACGAGGTCGTGCGGCTGTCCTACCGGCAGGTCGTCGGCGAGCCGGAGCGAGTGGCGGCTGCGCTCCAGCGCAGCCTCAGAGCCCGTAGGTCTTGGCGATGATGTTGCGCTGGATCTCCGAGGTGCCGCCGTAGATCGTCGAGACCATGGTGGCGCGGACCAGGCGCTCCATGTCGTACTCGGAGGAGTAGCCGTAGCCGCCCATCAGCTGCATCCCCTCGACGGCGGCGCGTTTGGCGACCTCGGTGACGTGCAGCTTCACCATCGACGCCTCGCGGGGCAGCATCCGGTCGGGGTTCTCGTCGGTCAGCGAGGCGACCCAGTAGGTCATCAGGCGGGCCGACTCGATCTCGGTCGCCATGTCAGCTAGGCGGTGCTGGAGTGCCTGGAAGGAGCCGATCGGACGGCCGAACTGCTTGCGCTCCTTGACGTAGGCGAGGGCGTCGTCGAAGGCACGCTGGGCGAGACCGAGCATCGTCGCGGCGAGGATCAGGCGCTCGACGTTGAGGCCCGCCATCAGCTGCGTCCAGCCCTTGTCGACCTCGCCGAGCAGGGCCGCCTCGGGCGCCTCGACGTCGGTCAGGTAGAGGTGGTTGGTCTCGGTCCCGCCCATGGTCTGAATCGGGACGATCTCCATGCCCTCGGTCTCGCGCGGCAGCCAGATCATCGAGAGCCCCTCGTGCTTGGACTCTCCTTTCGTCGTGCGGCAGACGACGAGGACGTGGTCGGCGATGTGGGCGTTGGAGATGAAGACCTTCTGGCCGTTGATGACGAAGCCGCCATCGGAGCGCTCGGCGCGGGTGGAGAGCGAGCCGACGTCCGAGCCGGATTCGGGCTCGGTCATCGCGATCGCCTCGACCGCGCCGCGAGCGATCTCGCCGAGGATCTCGCGCTTCTGCTCCTCGGTGCCGAAGCGCCGGGTCGCACCGGCGACGATCAGCGTCGTCGCGTAGCCGCCGATCGGCGCCATGCCGCGCGAGGTCTCCTCCATGAAGAGGCAGGCGTCGAGCATGGAGCCGCCGGAGCCGCCGTACGACTCGGGGATCGTCACCCCGAGCCAGCCCAGCTCGGCCATCTGCCGGTAGAGGTCGAAGCTGTGGTGCAGCCGGTGGCCGTCGGTCAGCCGCTCGCGCTGCTCCTGGGTTCCGCACTCGCGCCGGCAGAAGTCGCGGATCGCCTCGACGAAGTCGCGCTGCTCGTCGGTCAGGGAGAAGTCCATCGGCGGCGCAGCCTAGCGGTCGGATTGGCTACACAGCCAGTAAGCCCGGGACGGGACTCGAACCCGTGACCCCTTCCTTACCATGGAAGTGCTCTACCAGCTGAGCTACCCGGGCGGGCGGCTTTCGCGACCACAGCCGTCTGCGGGCGATCTTAGAGGGTCGCGCGCGCTCGCGATCACGGCACGAGGACGCCGGCGGTGGCGTTCGCCGCCTTCCACCTGCCGCCCTCCTTCGCCATCGGAAGCTGGTAGAGCCTGGCCCCGGGAGCGCGGAAGACGACGAAGCCGCGGTCGCCCTCGATCCGAACCTTCGTCACCTCGCCCGTGCGCTGCTCCCGAGCGACCCGCGGCGCCGTCGGAGCGAGGAGCCGGGGCAGGATGGCGGCGCAGCCCTTTCCGGGCAGGGACTCGGCGGCGATCTGCTCGAGCGAGCGGCGCACCGTCGCGGAGAGATGCGAGCAGGCGGCGGGCCCGTCCTCCTCCTCGATCGCCCGCAGGTAGCCCTCGAAGGCGGCGAGGAGCGCGGACCGCTCGTTTCCCCCGGCCTCCTCGCCGAACCCTTCGATCGAGGCTTCCGCGCCGCCGGCCGCCTCCTTGGCGGCAGGCTCTTCAGTCGAGCGATCGGAATCGCCGCCGCACCCGGACACGACCAGCGCCGCCAGGAGCGTGAGGCTGACGAGCGTCCTGCGCACCGCTACCTGTAGAGGACGATGTAGAAGGGGGCCTTGACGGGGCCGCCGTTGTGGGTCTGCACCTCGACCGCGGGCGCGGCACACGATCCCGTGCCGCCAATCGTCACGTAGGCCGTCAGGTTGCCCGAGCCGTTGTAGCGAGGGGTCACCTGGGCCCCCCGGGGCGAGAAGCCAGCGACCGAGACGCAGTAGATGCCCGCTTCGCTGCCCTGGGTGACCGCGATCTGGCCCTTCGATTTCGCGGGATCGACGTTGCCGTCCTGGTCGACCGCGGCGAAGGCGACCGGATTGGCAGCCTCCGCGAAGGAAGCCGTATCCGAGTGACTCGCGGAGGGAACCTGGCTCAGCGTCGACTCCTCCACCTGCGCCCCACCGGCGGCGTCGGGGGCGATCTTCTCGCGTGAGACGGCTCCGCCGGCGAGCTTGCCGTTGGTCACCGCCGCATTGGCCAGCTTGGCCTCCTTGACGGCGAAGTTGGCGATCTTGCCGGTCTTCACCGCGCCACCCATGATCTTCGGCGCCGTGACGGCGTGCTTCCTCAGCTTGTCCGCCGTGACGGCGCCGGGGCGCAGCTGCTTCGCGCCGACGCTCTTGCTCGGCAGCTGACCGACCGCGAACGCGCTCGCGCCGCCCACGGCCAGGAAGAGCGCGATCGTAGCGGTCACGTTTGCGTAGGTCAGTCGCTTTCTTTCGTTCATCCGATGCTTCCTCTCAGCCGGTGGCCTTGCAATTGCGGATCAGCGTGGTCCGGAGCGTCTTTCCCCCCGCGAAGGCAAACGAGACCCTGACCAGGGGGAAGAGGGCGCCGGAGAAGCCCTTCGGCGCCGGGCAACCGGCGCTGAGGAAGCTGTGCCGCTGTCCCCGCGCGGTGAAGACCCGGCCCAGGCGCAGGCTGAGGCCGGTGACGTAGCCCCAGTCGCCGGTCGCCTGCGGAAGCGACGCCTCCAGGCGGGTCGAGAAGGTCCCCCTGCCGCGCTCGACCCGCAGCGGCAGGACGTTCGCGGTGGGGACGGGCTCGGTGCCGTAGATGTGGGCGAAGATCGCGGGGCGGCCTCTCAGCACGCCGTTGAAGGCCAGCACCTTGCCCTCCGAGGGGAAGGGCGACTGCTCCGGGAAGCGGACGTTGGCGGAGAACCGGCCTTCCCCGACCAGGGACGATCGGCAGGCCAGCAGCGCCTCCTGGGTGGTCGATGGGTCGATGCGGCCGAGTCGGCAGCGAGGCAGGCCGCGCAGGTCGAGGCGCCCGGCGCTGTTGAAGGCGAAGGACACCGCCTGCAGCTGCGGAACGGCTCCCTCCTTCGTAGAGGAGATGCGGCCGCCGATCGTCACGCTCACCGGCGCGGCGCCGTGGCGGGGCAGCCGCTTCGGCGAGAGCTCGCCGCTGACCGCGACCCGCACGCCTCCCTCCTCGACCAGCTCGGCGCCCGCGCTGGGCGCCCCCGTCGCCACAAGGGCAACGAGGGCGCCCACCGCCAGGCAGCGCCCTAGCGCTTTCGACACTTCGCCTTCATCTTGGGCCGCAGGGTCGCCTCCTTGCCGTTCTGGCCGGCGAAGGCGGCGCTCAGCCGGTAGGCGCGCGCGCAAATGTCGCGGCTGTTGACCAGCAAACCCTTCTTGCCGCCCTTCATCGTGATCGCGAACGAGGAGACCGGCGCGTCCGGGATCGAGTCGAACGTGGCCCGGATCCCGCCCCGTATCGAGTCGATCCGGGCAGAGACCTCGACGTCGATGATCCCCCGCAGGGCAACCACGAGATCGGGCAGCTCGTTGTTGGAGGAGCGCATGAACACCGGTCCGGAGAGCGGCTCCTCGAGCAGCGGCGTGCGGGCCACCGCGTGCCCGTAGACGGACGCCGCCGGGCACTGCTCGCCATGGCCGCCACCGGCGGCGAACTGCACTCTGGTGCAGATCGTCCCGATGTGGGCCTGGTCCAGGAACTCCGAGCGCGGCAGGGTCACCACCGCGCCCCTGACGTTGGCGTCGCCGCCGCGGGCCCGGAAGACGCCGCGGAACTTCGGGTGCGCGCCCCGTTTGGTGCCGCCGAACAGGCGCGCCGACAGCTTCGGCCGGAAGCCGAGGCTCTGGCATTCGGTCGCCTGAAAGGGGCTGCCGTCCAGCTTCGACTTGCCTTCGGTCGAGAACAGCGTGCCGACGAGGGCGAACGGCTCGCAGCTCGTCGGGTTGAGGGTGAAGCCGGGGCGGTCGACGTGGACGCGGATCTCCCTGACGCGGACCGGCACGCCCTTGAATATCTGCGGCAACTCGTCGGTCTTCAGGGTCAGCTCGGCCGTCCTCGGATTGACGTAGGCAGGGGCCCGCGTCACGATCACGCCGAGGTCGAAGGGACCGGCGACCGCCGGCACGACCGCGACGCCCGAGAGCGGCGCCCCCTTGTAGGGACCGGCGAGGTAGAGCTTGCCCTTGACGTAGGTGAGCACCTGCCCCACCCCCGCCCCGGCGTCGATCGTGCCCACCAGGCTGTCCGCCGGGCAGCTAGGCGCGCTCTGCTCCTCGGCGCCACTCCGCTCAGGGTTCGCCGCCGCTGCGATCGCCGCGTCCGAGCAGCGCCCGACGCCCTTCAGCGACGCCAGCAGGCCAGGTGGAGCGGTGCCCTCGAC
The DNA here is from genome assembly GCA_036399875.1 of Solirubrobacterales bacterium. Taxonomy (GTDB): domain Bacteria; phylum Actinomycetota; class Thermoleophilia; order Solirubrobacterales; family 70-9; genus VRUE01. The sequence continues at coordinate 1,114 of DASWMG010000085.1, read as the reverse complement.
CCTCGAGAGCTCCTGGTCCAGGTCGCTCCTGGCCAAGCGCAGCTCCAGCGGCGAGAACGAGCCGGCGAGGCTGCTGAGCGTGCCGCCGGACAGGCTCGGGTTGAACGGCCGCTCCGACGGCGAGTTATGGCACGGGCTGCCGTCCGGGTTGCGACCGATCTCGTAGGAGCTGCTGACCCGATGCGGCGTGGTCGGATCGCTCCACGAGTAGAACGTGGCCTCGATCGTCTTGGAACCGCAGGTCTGCGGGTTGACCAAGCCGGCCCGCAGGCCGCCCTTGAGCCGCATCTCCAGGTCGGCCATCGGAAGCTGAGGCAGGTCGTCGAACGTCGTCGTGATCTGCCCGGTCCTCGGATCGAGATCGACACGGCCAGGGAGCTTGACCAGGATGCCCCTCTCCGGTTCCTGGATCACCAGGTACAGCGAGAGGAAGTTGTGGAACGGGTTGTCGTTCTGCTTCGCGATGTACACGAAGCCCTCCGGCTGTTCGTCCACCGGCAGGATCGGCGTACGCAGGGTCAGAGTGCCGTACTGGCTGTTGTCGGGACAGGTGACCGGGGCGTTCGTGCCGAGGCCGATCTGCTCGGGAGAGCAGGAGCCGAGCCCCTGAGCGGCGGCCGGATTGAGCGTCATCCCCTCCGGGAAGGTGACCACCGCTTTCTTCACCGGCGGCGTCGCGACGCCCTTGACGAAGCCGTTGCTCGCGTACAGCTCTTCCGCGTCCCCAACGAGATCCTCGCGCTGGGGGGATTCGAGATGAACCGCGAGGCCCGTTGGACCACCCGCGTCGCGGGTGGTGGGCTGGATCTGGACGTCGGGCTTGAACCTGATGCGCGGGTCGTCGCAGCCCTCGACGTTGAGGGGGTTCGACGACTCTTCCACCGGGGTGAACCGCCCCGGCTCGTTGTAGGACTCGGCCCTGATCCGGGCGCCGCCGTTGTCGAAACCGCAGTCCATCGGGTTGGTCAACAGCGGCCGTATCGGGGCGCCGAAGGGAGCGCCGACGGCCCGTTCATCTTCCTGCACTTTCGTGAAGTAGCGCAGTTTCGCGTGGCGGGGGTCTCCCGGCACGCCCCAGAAGGTGACGTCGGAGCCCCTCAGCGTCAATACGCTG
>DASWMG010000084.1:0-3807 GCA_036399875.1 Solirubrobacterales bacterium | reverse complement strand
GGGCACCGAACCCTCCCCCGAGTACGTAGGGCAGACTGCCGGGCGTGAACTTCATCGAGGACGTGGTCGAAGGGTTTCCCGCGGCGCGGCCGGCGCTCATCGAGGTGACGGCCGAGGGGGAGCGGCGGGTTCATCACTTCGGGGAGCTGTTCGCGCGGTCGGCGGGGCTGTCGGGGGCGTTTGCGGCGCGGGGCGTTGGGCGTGGGGACGTGGTGATGACGCTGGTGGGGAGCCGAGCCGAGTGGGTGCTTGCGCTCTTGGCCTGCTGGCGGATGGGGGCGGTGGCGCTGCCCTGCAATCCGCAGTTGCGGCGGAAGGATCTGGCGGTGCGGGTGGCGGGCGCGAATCCGAAGCTGGCCGTCGGCGAGGCGCGATATCTAAGCGAGCTGCCGGACGGGGTGCCTTATATGGACATGGACGACGTCGCCGAGGTCCTGGACGAGGACCGGGCTCAGGAGACGCCGGCCGAGCTCGCGGATCTCGCGCCTGACGACCCCGCCGCCATCGTCTTCACCTCGGGCACGACCGGCGAGCCGCGTGGCGTGCTCTATTCGCAGCGCTACCTGGCCGGCCAGGGCGTGCAGGCCCAGCACTGGTTCGGCGCCCGCGGGGGCGATATCGCCTGGTGCACCGCCGCCCCCGGCTGGTCGAAGTCGACTCGCAACTCCTTCATCGCCCCATGGCTGCGCGGCGCCGTCGCCGTCCTGCACGACGGCCGCTTCGACCCGGAGGAGCGCCTGCGCCTGATCGAGAAGCTGGGCGTCAATGTCCTCTGCCAGGCGCCGACCGAGTACCGGATGCTGGCCAGTCGCACCGAGCTGCGGCCGATTCGCTCGCTGCGCCGCCTGGTCTCGGCCGGCGAGCCGATCGAGCCCGAGACGATCCGTGTCTTCCGCGAGCGGGTGGGGCTGGCGGTCGCCGACGGCTACGGGCAGACCGAGACCGGCCAGTTGACGGGGATGCGGCCCGGCGAGGACGACCCCGCGCGCGACGGCTCGATGGGCCGGCCGCTGCCTGGCGTCGAGGTCCGCGTCGCGAAGGACAGCGGCGGCGACGGAACCGACGAGATCGGCGAACTGCAGTTGCGCGCCGCCACCTCCCCCACCTTCTTCGCCCGCTACCTCGACGGCGAGCCCTTCGACGGCGAGTGGTGGCCGACCGGCGACCGCGTTCGCGAGAACGCCGACGGCTACCTCTGGTTCGAGGGCCGCACCGACGACCTGATCCTCTCCTCCGGCTACCGGATCGGTCCCTTCGAGGTCGAGTCCGCTCTGCTTACCCACCCCGCCGTCGCCGAGACGGCCGCCGTCGCCGCGCCCGACCCCGAGCGGGGCGCGGTCGTCCGCGCGATCGTCGTCCTCGAGAGCGGTGCCGTGCCTTCAGACGACCTCGCCCGCGAGTTGCAGCAGCACGTCCGCGCCCAAACCGCTCCCTACAAGTACCCGCGCATCGTCGAGTTCGCCGAGTCGTTGCCGAAGACCCACAGCGGCAAGGTGAGGCGCGCGGAGCTGCGCGCGGAGCCCAGCAGCAGCTAGGCCGCGGCCATCGCTTCGTCGAGGTCCATCGGCCGGCCCAGGTGGAAGCCCTGCGCCATGTCGACGCCGTACTCGAGCAACATCTCGGCGGTCTGGTCGTCCTGAACAAACTCCGCGATCGTCGTCTTGCCGAGACCGCGGGCGATCTGCACGATCGCCTTCACCGTGAGCTGGTCGGCGTCGCTACGGGGCATTTCGCGCACGAAAGCACCGTCGATCTTGATCAGGTCGAAGGGGATGCGCTTCAGGTAGTGGAAGGGCCCGAAGCCGGCACCGTAGTCGTCGATCGCGACCTGGCAGCCGACGTCGGTGAGCCGGTCGGCGAAGCCGGCCGCGGTCTCGTAGTCGTAGACGTTGGCCGTCTCGGTGATCTCGAAGGTGCAGTGCGAAGGGTCGGCGCCGGCTTCGTCGAGCCGCCGTTCGATGAACTCGAGCACCGAGACGTCGGTCAGGGAGGCGCCCGAAAGGTTGACGTGGAGCGAGAGCGGCCGCCCTTGGCGCTCGCGCTCGGCGAGCAGCTCCAGCGCCCGCGAGACGACCCAGCGGTCGAGCTCCTGGACCATGCCGGAGCGCTCCGCCGCCTCGATGAAGCTCGCCGCTGGCAGTAGCTCCCCCTCGTCGCTGGTCATCCGCAGGAGCAGCTCATAGCGCTCGATGCCGCCCGAGGCGAGATCGAGGATCGGCTGGCTCTGCAGGCTGAGTCGGTCCTGGGTGAGCGCGTCGCGGATTCGCGCCGCGGCGGTCTGGCGGCGCTCGGGCTGGCGGCCCGGCTCGCGCGGGTCGCGGAAGAGGGCGATCTGGTTGCGGCCCTCCTCCTTGGCCCGGTACATCGCCTGATCGGCGGCGACCAGGACCGCCTCGGCGGCGACGTCTCCGACCCCGCCGAACATCGTGATGCCGACGCTGATCGTGACCGGCTCGGCCTCGGGCGCCGGCCGGGCAGTCTCGGCGACCTGGGCGCGCAGGTCTTCGCCGAGCTGCAGGGCGCCGTCGGTGGCGGTCTGCGGCATCAGAATCGCGAACTCGTCGCCGGAGAGGCGGGCGACGATGTCGGTGGTGCGGACGCGTTCGCGCATCGTCCCCGCGACCTGACGGATCAGGCTGTCGCCGGCGTGGTGGCCGTAGGTGTCGTTGACGGTCTTCAGCCCGTCGATGTCAATGATCATCACGGCGCCCTGACCGCCGTAGCGGGCGGTGAAGGAGACGTGCTGGTCGAGCTCGGCGCGGAAACGGCGCCGGTCGAGCAGGCCGGTCAGCGAGTCGTGCTCGGCCAGGTAGCGCAGCTCGGCCTCGGTGCGTTCGGCGCGCTCCAGCGCGGCGAGGACGACCTGGCGGTCGTCGGGCTCCATCTTCTTGAGGACGGCGTCAATCGCCGGCCCGCCCTCAGCGAGAAGTCGGTCGTCAGCCACTTACGGAATGTAGTCCTAGATCGTTCAACGAAGTGCCCACACGAGGGCGGTTCCGGAACTGCGACCCACTTTCGGCGAGCCCCAGCTCCCAATAGTTGGCTTCCCCGCCTCGCGGGTACCCTGGCCTTATGGCCAACCGCCTGGCGCAGGAGACCAGTCCGTACCTGCTCCAGCACCGCGACAACCCGGTCGACTGGTATCCGTGGGGCGCGGAGGCGCTGGCCCGCGCCCGCGAGCTCGACCGGCCGATCCTGCTCTCGGTCGGCTACTCGGCCTGTCACTGGTGCCACGTAATGGAGCGCGAGTCCTTCGAGGACCCCGAGACCGCCGCCTACATGAACGAGCATTTCGTCAACGTCAAGGTCGACCGCGAGGAGCGTCCCGACGTCGACGCCCTCTACATGGAGGCGGTGCAGGCGATGAGCGGCCACGGCGGCTGGCCGATGACGGTCTTCTGCGATCCCGACGGCGTGCCCTTCTACGGCGGCACCTACTTCCCACCCGACGAGAGCCGCGGCATGCCGAGCTTCAGGATGGTGATGGAAGCGGTGGTCGAGGCGTTCGAGAATCGCCGCGACGAGCTGCGGGCCCGGGCGCCCGGCACCCGCTCGCGGTTGGGGGCGATCGGCCGGGTCGAGCCCACTGAGGACACGCCCGACGGCGAGGTGCTCGACGCCGCCGTCGCGACTCTGCGCCAAGCGGCGGACATGGAGCGGGGCGGCTTCGGCGGGGCCCCCAAGTTCCCCCCCTCTTCCGCGCTGGAGCTGTTGCTGGCGCGCGGCGAGACCGAGGTGGTCGAGCGCACCCTCGACGCGATGATGGCCGGCGGCATCTACGACCAGCTCGGCGGCGGCTTCGCCCGC
>DASWMG010000083.1:0-7375 GCA_036399875.1 Solirubrobacterales bacterium | reverse complement strand
AGGGAATCGAGCCGTCCTGGCGCGAGACGGTGATGCGCTTCACCCGCGAAAGGATGCTGCTGCACCGCCACCTCGATGCGCTCTCCGTCGCGCTGCGCGAGGTGCCGCGCTCGCGCCCCTTCGGCGCGCTCGGCGACCTGGCCGCGATCGAGGTCCCGGCGCTGGTCGTCGCCAGCCACGACGGTCCGGATCCCGGCCATCCGCGTGCGGTCGCCGAGGACTACGCCGAGGCGATGCCGGCGGCCCGGCTGATCGGCGAGGCGGAGGGCGAGTCACCGCTCGCCTGGCAGGGCGGCAAGCTCTCGCGCACGATCGCCGAGTTCTGCGCCGAGCGAGAGGTCGCGGCACGCCGCTAGCCTTGGCGTCGATGGACGACATCGGCCAGGCGATCCACTACGCGGCCGTCCGACCCGGAACCCCCGTCTACAGCTCCGACGGGGTCGAGGTCGGCCGCGTCGAGGTGATGCTCGATAACTACAGCGAGCACATCTTCGACGGCGTCGTCTTCGCCGACAACGAGGGCAAGCTGCGCTTCGCCGACGCGCCGGAGGTCGAGCGGACGGCCGAACGAGGAGTCGTGCTCCAGATCGACGCCGACCAGGCGCGGCAGCTCGGGCCGCCCAAGGAGGGCGCGCCGAAGTTCAGGCCGAATCGGGGCGGGCGCCTCAGCCGTCTCTTCGGCGGCGGCTGGAAGCGCCAGTGAGCGCGGCAGCGCGGAGCTCGCGCGCCCGCGGCGCGCCGGCGCCCAATGGGCCGGCCGAGGGAACGCTGCGGCGGGCGGCGACCTTCCTCGCCAGCTTCGGCATCGGCGTTGCCGCCTACATCGCGATCGCCGAGGCCGATGGCGGCGCGCCGGCCTGTCTCGGGAGCGGTGGCGGCTGCGAGAGGGTCGCCGCCAGCTCGCACTCGGAGCTGCTTGGCATCGGCGTCGCCACGATCGGGATCGTCGGCTACGCGCTGCTGCTGGCGGCGGCGCTGCTGCGTGGCGACAGCGCCCGCATGGGAGGTTTCCTGCTCGCGCTGATCGGCTTCGGATACAGCGTCTACCTGACCTGGCTCGAGCTCTTCGTGATCGACGCGATCTGCCAGTGGTGCGTGGTCAGCGCCCTGATCATGACGGTGCTCTTCGCCGTCAACGCGGTGCGGATGGTCGCTTACGTCGGCAGGCCGGCGTGACCGAGGGCGGCGCGGCTGGCGGGGGCACGGTTGACCAGGAGCGCCGTCAGCGGCTGATCAAGCTGGCGAGCGGGGCGGCATTCCTGGCGATCGTCGTCGTCGCGGTGGCGATCGCGGTGGCGGCCACCGAGACCGAGGGCGGCGACACCGAGATCGAGGGGGCGGCCGCCATAACCCGTCAACTCGAGGGGATTCGCCAGCGGGGGATGGTGCTGGGAGACCCGAGCGCGAAGGTGACGCTGGTCGAGTTCGGCGACCTCCAGTGCCCCGCCTGCAGGGTCTACGCCGAGGAGATCCTGCCCGAGCTGATCGAGTCGAAGGTGCGCGGCGGCGAGGCGAAGCTGCACTTCCGCAGCTACACGATCATCGGCGAGGAGTCGGTGCCGGCCGGTGCCGCCGCGGTCGCCGCCGGCGAGCAGGGCCGCGGCTGGAGCTTCGTCGAGCTCTTCTATCGCAACCAGGGCTTCGAGGGCACCGGCTACGTCACCGACGAGTTCTTGACCGCGATCGCGCAAGGCGCGGGCGTGCCTGACGTCGAGCGCTGGGACCGCGACCGCCACAGCAGGCGCGTTCTGGCCGAAGTCGAGCGCACCACGGCCGAAGCGCGCGACCTGGGCCTCGACGGCACGCCCTCGTTTGCGGTCGAGGGCCCGCGCACCGACGGCCTCGAAGTCCTTGAGGAGGCCGACTCGGCAGGGGAACTGGAAGAAGCGATCGAGCAGGCGGGATAGAGCCCGACCCCGGCGCCTTTCTCGGGTGGGTTTACATAACCACCATTATCGTGCGTTGAGGAGACGCGCTGAGGGGACGAGGAAGGGCCTTTTCAGGAGACGAAGGCGCGCAGCGCCGCCGATACGTCGGCGGCGCTGATCGGGCCAAACCGCAGCGTCCAGCCTCCGTCGAGCTCCTGGCGCAGCGACCAGCGCACCGATGCGGCCTCCAGAGCGGCTTCGTGGCGCTGCATGCGCTCGTAGCCGCTGGCGCCCTGGAAGGTCGCGTCGAGTCCGTAGGTGCCGTCGTCCATCGGCCAGATCGAGAGCCGATCGGCCACGGGCCCTGCGGGCACGTCCACCTCCGAGAAGGACGCCACGCGCGATTTCTAGGCGGCGGCGCGGACGGCGCTTCCGCGCGCCAGGGGCTGCGTGATCGGCGGCGCCTTTGGCAGCTTGTCGCGCTCGACGTGCTGCAGACGCAGCGGCGAGGACTCGATCGTGCCGACGGTGTCGCGGTTGCAGTGGCAGCCGTCGCCGACGAAGCGCCATGGCTTCTCGAGCCGGTCCTGCCAGCGCGCCAGGCCCTGGCTCTGGGCGCGGACGTGCTCGAGGAAGAGCATCTTCCCTCCGGGTTTGAGGACGCGCGCCACCTCGGCCAATGCGGCGCGCGGGTTGGGCACCGTACAGAGGACCAGCGTGAAGACGGCCGTGTCGAAGCTCGCGTCGTCGAACGGCAGGCTTTCGGCGCCCGCCTGGACGAACTCGGCGTCGCGTCGCGACTCGGCCAGCTTGGTCCGCAGCTGCCGGGCCATGTGCGGGTCGGGCTCGGCCATCACTAGGTCCACGTCGGCCGGATACAGCTCCAGGTTCGCCCCGGTCCCGGAGCCGATGTCGATCGTGCGGCCGCTCGCCTGCCCGACCAGCTCGCGCCGCATATCGCGCAGCCCCGCCTCTTCGACCGACTTGAAGAACGAGTCGTAGAGGGCCGCGAAGCCGCGTCCCCAGGTCGCGTCGTAGATGCGGCCCATCGTCGAGCGGTCTTTTTTAGGGGTTATAACCCCCACAATCGACCGATCGCCGCCTACGCGGCCTCGCGCTGGGGAGACTCCGCGGGCGCCTCGCCCTCGACACCCGGCTCGCTGTGCGCCGCCCGTTCCTCGTAGGCGCGGCGCGCCTCGGGGCTGACCTCGGTCATCACCTTGGTCACGCCCATGACGCGAGCCATCGCCTCGCGCACTCGGCGTGGCAGCAGCCCGCCGATCATCACCGAGGCGCGCAGTTGGCGCGGCACGTAGACGTCGACCTTGCCCGTTTCGAGGGCATTGACGACTTCGTTCGCCACGTCCTCGGGCTGGACCCGTTTGACGCCGGGGTGGTCTTTCAGCCCTTCGATCAGCTGCGTGTTGACGGTGATCGGCATGACGTATGAGAAGTCGATGCCCTCCGCTCCGTACTCCGCCCGCGCCGCCTCGGTGAAGCCGACCACGGCGTGCTTGGTCGCCGAGTAGGTGGCGATGCCCGGCACGCCGGCTTTGCCGGCCGAGGAGGCGACGTTGACGACGTGGCCGCCGCCGCGCGGCCGCATCCGCTCCAGCGCCAGTTGCGTGCCGGCGATGACGCCGTAGACGTTGATGTCGAGCTGGCGCCGGATCGAGTCGTCGCTCTCGTCGGCGAGCGGGGTCACGGGCATGATTCCGGCGTTGTTGATCAGCACGTCGAGCGGGCCGAGCTGGCGCTCGGTCTCGTCGAGGAAGGCCGCGAAGGAGCCGCGGTCGGTGACGTCGAGCCCGACCGCGATCGTGCCGCCGCCGAGTTCCTCCGCCGTGCGCTGGGCGAGCGTGACGTCGACGTCGCCAAGGGCGACGCGGCATCCCTTGCGAACCAGCGCCGCCGCCATCGCCTTGCCGATCCCCCGGGCGCCGCCGGTGATCGCCACGACCTTGCCGCTGAGTGAGCGTCGCTGCTTCGCCATCGTCCTCCTCCTCTTCCCCTTCCGGCCGCTCCTCAAGCGGCCGGCTTGTAGACGGTGACCACGGCGGCGCCGCCGAGGCCGATGTTGTGCTGGAGGCCGATCTTGGCGCCGTCCACCTGGCGCTTGTCGGCTTCGCCGCGCAGCTGCCAGGTCAGTTCCGAGCACTGGGCCAGGCCCGTCGCGCCCAGGGGGTGGCCCTTGGAGATCAGCCCGCCCGACGGGTTAACGACGACCTTGCCGCCGTAGGTGGTCGCCTCTTCCTCGACCAGCTTGTGGCCCTCCCCCTCGGCCGCGAAGCCGAGCGCTTCGTAGGTGATGAGCTCGTTGGCGCTGAAGCAATCGTGCAGCTCGCAGACGTCGACTTCCTCGGCGGCGACGCCGGCCTCCTCGTAGGCCTCGTTCGCCGCCTGCTTCGACATGTCGGAGCCGACGATCTTCATGCAGTCGGTGTCGTCGGCGAACGTGGACGAGAGGTCGGTGACCATCGACTGGCCGGCGATCTCGATCGCCTGCTCCCAGAGCCCGTGCTCCTCTACGTAGCGCTCGGAGGCGACGATCGCGCAGGCCGAGCCGTCGGAGGTCGGCGAGCACTGCAGCTTGGTCAGGGGGTCGTGGATCATCTTCGCCGCCTTGATGTCCTCGAGCGTGTACTCGTCCTGGAACTGGGCGTAGGGGTTGTTGACCGAGTGCTTGTGGTTCTTCCAGCCGATCCAGGCGTAGTGGTCGGGCTGCGAGCCGTACTTCTCCATGTGGTCGCGGCCGGCGTTGCCGAACATCTGCGGGGCCGGCGGCGACTGCTCGGGGTCGCGCAGCTCGAACATCCGCATCGCGTGCTTGTCGAGCGCGTTGGTGCGGTCGGTGTACTTGACGCCCAGCGAGCCCTTCTCCATTTTCTCGAAGCCGAGCGCCAGCGCGCACTCAGCCAGGCCGCCTTTGACCGCCTGCCGCGCCAGGAACAGCGCCGAGGAGCCGGTCGAGCAGTTGTTGTTGACGTTGACGACCGGGATCCCGGTCAGGCCGAGCTGGTAGAGCGCCCGCTGTCCGTAGGTCGAGTCGCCGTAGCAGTAGCCGGCGTAGGCCTGCTCGACGTCGTCGTAGGCGATTCCGGCGTCGGCGAGCGCCTTCTCCCCCGCCTCCTTGGCCCAGTCGGGGTAGTCGCCCTCCTTGGTGCCGGGCTTCTCGAACTTGGTCATCCCGACCCCGATCACGAACGTGCGGTTGCTCAACTCTCGCTCCTGTCTCTCCCCCGCCCCGCTTGCGCGCGCGACGGCGTTTGGCTGGCTAGCCAGGAATGTACCGCGCCGGGGCTCCATAGCGCTTCCGGTGCGCCTTTTGCGCCCTATATGAGCAAAAGGCGCACCGCTAGCCGACGTGGCCACCCGGCATGCGGTCCTCGTGGCCCTGGCACTCGTCGGGCTGCCAGCCCGGGACCGTGTTGCCTTCCGGCGGGATCGGGTTCGCCTTGAGGATGCGCGCCAGGTGGGTGACGTTGTGGGCCATCCACTTGGCGGTCTTCTGCGTGTAGGGGTGGTCGGCGCCGCCGGCCTCGATGAAGGACGGCCCCGGGCCCGCCTCGCCGACCCAGTAGGTGTCGGCGTTGGGCGGGATCGCGCAGCCGAGGTGGCTGAGGTTGAAGAGCGTCGTCTCGGCGCAGGCGTGGGCGCCGTCCTCGTTGCCGGTCACGACGACGCCGCCGACCGTGTTGTAGAGCGGGTACTGGCCGACCTCGTTGGTCGTGTTGTAGGTCCCGTCGAGGCGCTCGATCACCATCTGGCTGACGCTGTTGCGGACGCCGAACCAGATCGACATGCCGATGATCAGGATGTCCGCGGCGAGGACCTTCTCGAGGATCAGCGGCCACTCGTCGCCCTCGCCCATGTCGGAGACGACCCCGAAAGGGATCTCGTAGTCGACCGGCCGCAGCGTCTCGTGGCGGACGCCGAGCTCGTCGAAGTGGCCGGTGACAATCTCGATCAGCGCCTCGGTGTTGGAGACCTCGGGCGACTTTTTAAGCGTGCAGTTGAGGATCAGCGCGTCGATGTCCATGGGGCAGTCTCCCCGGCCTCCGGCGGTGGCGCAAGGGCGGCAGCCGAGCCGCCGCAAGTACCCTTGAGGGGCAGTGTTCCTCGCCGAGATCAGCAGCGACCCCGCCGCCGGGGTCGGCGTCTTCGCGGCGCTCGCCGCCGGGGTCGTCTCGTTCCTCTCACCCTGCGTGCTGCCGCTGGTCCCCGGCTACCTGTCGGCGGTCAGCGGTGTCTCGCCGAGGGAGCTGGAGAGCGCCGGCTGGCGCCGCGTCCTCCTGCCGAGCCTGCTCTTCGTCGCCAGCTTTTCGGCGATCTTCGTCGCGCTGGGCCTGACCGCTACCGGGCTCGGCTCGACGCTGCGCGACCACGAAGAGCTGCTGAGCAAGATCGCCGCGGCCCTGATGATCGCGATGGGCGTCCTCTTCGTCGCCTCGCTCTTCGTCACCCGGCTCAACCGCGAGTGGCACGTCGAGGCGCTGATGGAGCGGGCGGGCAAGGGCGGCCCGGTCGTCGCCGGTGCCGCCTTCGCGATCGCCTGGACGCCCTGCATCGGGCCGACCCTCGGCGCGATCCTCTCCGCCGCCACGCTTGCAGACTCGGCCGGGCACGGCGCCATCCTGCTCGCGGTCTACTCGGCCGGCCTGGCGATCCCCTTCTTGCTGTCGGCGATCGCCTTCTCGCGGATGACGACCGCCTTCGCGGCGGTCAAGCGCCACTACGGCGCGATCGTCGCCGCCGGCGGCCTGATCCTGATCGCGATGGGCGTGCTGATCTGGACCGACGAGCTGACCCGGCTCAACGCCGAGGCACAGCGCCTGATGAGCGAACTCGGCCTCGACTTCTACAACGAGGTCTAGTTCGGGGACGGAGCGACGGTCTCCAGCTCGCGGCCGACCGCCTCGACCTCCTCCAGCCCCTCGCCGTCCAATTCGTTAGAGCAGACGATGCGGAAGCGGCCGGTGCCGATCTCGGAGTCGGGGACGACCGGCAGGCCGCGGATCTCGTCCCAGCCCAGCCGCTCCACCTCGAACGGGTTCATCCGCACCTCGGCCGCCGGGAACGGACAGTTGCGGTTGTGCTGGTCGATCGCCTTGGCGATCGCCTCCAGGTTCTTCGCCTCGGCCGACGCCACGACGGCGATTCTAGGCGTCTCGCCGTCTTTTCCGCTCCCGTGAGGAGCTAGAGCCTGCCGCCTTCGTCGTAGGCCCGCCCGGGCGTTCCGCCAAGCGCGAGCAGTCGAAGTCCTTCCGGTCCCGGCGTCACCTTGCGTCGCACCTCCGGCCCGAGCCGGACGAGGTGGTCGGCGTCCAGCGGGTAGCGCTCGCCGTCGGCCTCGACCGTTCCCGAGCCGCGCAGGGCGATGTAGACCTCCTCCTGACCCAGTTGCGCGGGCCGCTTGGCGAACATCTGGCCGCCGATGCCCTGCTCCGAGTGGTCGTGCTCGGGGTATTCGTCGGCCCCGGGCGCCAGGTCGATGATCGAGACACCGA
>DASWMG010000082.1:0-8702 GCA_036399875.1 Solirubrobacterales bacterium | reverse complement strand
CGGCGCGCCGGCGGCGCACGCCGGGCACGAGGGTTTCGCCCACGCCAGCTTCGCTCCGGGGCGCAGCGTCGACCATCGCCGCAACGGCTTCCACCCGACCGAGCTGCTGCGCGACTTCGACTACGGCAAGACGCGCCGCCTCGCCAGCGGCCGCGTGCTGCGCGAGTGGGAGATCGTCGCCCACGACAAGGAGATCGAAGTGGCGCCGGGGGTCAGGTACGAGGCCTGGACCTACAACGGCCGCGTCCCGGGGCCGACCCTGCGCGCCCGCGAGGGCGAGCGGCTGCGGATCCGCTTCGTCAACGGCTCCGAACACCCGCACACGATGCACTTCCACGGCATCCACCCGGCCGCGATGGACGGCATGCCGGGGATCGGCGAGGCGCTGGGCGGTGGCCAGGTCGAGCCAGGCGAGGCGTTCGCCTACGAATTCGAGGCCGAGCCGTTCGGGCTCCATCTCTACCACTGCCACGTTGCGCCGCTGGCCTCCCACATCTCACGCGGCCTCTACGGCGCCTTCGTCATCGACCCCAAGCGGGGTCGCCCCGAAGCCGACGAGCTGGTGATGGTGATGAACGGCTTCGACACGAACTTCGACCGCGCCAACGAGATCTACGCCGTCAACACGGTCGGCTTCCACTACATGAACGAGCCGATCGAGGTGCGGCGCGATGAGCTTGTCCGCATCTACCTCGTCAACGTGCTCGAGTTTGACCCGATCAACTCCTTCCACGTCCACGCCAACTTCTTCCAGCACTACCCGACCGGGACCTCGCTGGAGCCGACCGAGCTGACCGACACGGTGATTCAGGGGCAGGGGCAGCGCGGCATCCTCGAGCTGAAGTTCCCCTTCGACGGCGACTACATGTTCCACGCCCACGTCAGCGAGTTCGCCGAGCTCGGCTGGACCGGCTTCTTCCGGGTCGGCGGGGGCGGCTGATGGAGGCCGCGGCCCGGGCCGAGCGCGCTCGGGGCGGCGGTGGCGGACTGCCGGCATGGGCGCTGGGGGCCGTGCCGCTCGTCCTGATCGCGGTGGCGATCGCGGCCTTCGCCTTGCTCGGCGGGCCGGGGCTGGGAGAGCGCGGCGGGCCGCCCGTCGAAGACGTCGCGGTCGAGCAGACGGTGCTGCGACCGGGCGAGATCGAGCTGACCCTGCGCAACGACGGCCCCGACCCGGTCGAGGTGGCGCAGGTGGCGGTCAACGACGCCTACGTGCCCTTCACGAGTAGCGGCGGCGCCGAGATCGGCCGGCTCGGCTCGACCACGCTCGAGATCGCCTACCCCTGGATTGAGGGCGAGGCCTACGAGATCTTCGTCCTCACCTCGGCCGGCGGCACGATCGAAGCCGAGATCCCGGTCGCCGCCGAGACGCCCGACGCCGATCTCGGCTTCTTCGGCCTGATGGCGCTACTCGGCCTCTACGTCGGCGTCATCCCGGTCAGCCTCGGAATGCTCTGGCTGCCCTTCGTGCGACGGATCGGCGCGGCCTGGATGGCGGCGTTGATCGCCTTCACGGTCGGGCTGCTCGCCTTCCTCGCGATCGACGCGGCGCTGGAGGGCCTCGAGATCGCCGGCGAGGCGCCGAGCGCCTTCGGCGGGGCGGCGCTCGTCTTCCTCGGCGCGTTGGTCGCCTACCTGCTGCTGGCCGGCATCGACGTCTACCTGCGCGGTCGCCGGGAGGCGGCGCGGCGCGCGGCCGGCGGATCGGCGGCGCTGACGGGCGGGCTCTACCTCGGGCTCCTGGTGGCGATCGGAATCGGCCTCCACAACCTCGGCGAGGGCCTGGCGATCGGCTCCGCCTACGCGAGCGGCGCCCTCGCCCTCGGCGCCTTCCTCGTCGTCGGCTTCGCGATCCACAACACGACCGAGGGCCTGGCCCTCGTCGCGCCGCTGCGCGACGAGGGCGCCGCGCCGAGCCTGCGGCGGCTCGTCGGCCTCGGCCTGATCGCCGGGGCGCCGGCGATCCTCGGCGCCTGGATCGGTGCCGCCGCCTTCGACCCCAGCCTGGCGGTGCTGCTCTTCGGCGTCGGCGTCGGCGCGATCGTCCAGGTGATCGTCCAGCTGGCGCCGGTGATGCGCGACGGCGCCGGCCGCGTGCTGCACCCGATCTCGGTCGCCGGCCTCCTGGTGGGAATCGCAGTCATGTACGCGACGGGCCTGCTGGTGTCGGTCTGATGGGCGAGCGACCGCGGCGGGCGGCCAACACCGAGGCGATCGAGGACTACGCGAAGGCGATCTACGCCCTCGCCGGGCGGCGCGAGGGCCCTGTCCTCAACGGCGAGGTCGCCCAGCGGCTCGGCGTCACGCCGGCGACTGCGACTTCGATGTTGAAGCGGCTCGACGAGATGGGCCTGGTCGAGCACACCCCTTACAAGGGCGTCGTCCTCACCTCGGCGGGGGAGAAGGTCGCGCTCGAGGTGATTCGCCATCACCGCCTGATCGAGGCCTACCTCTCCGAGGCGCTGGGAATGCCCGAGGATCGCGTCCACGCCGAGGCCGAGGTGCTCGAGCACTACATCTCCGAGGACCTCGAGCTCCTGATCGCGGCCAAGCTTGGCGAGCCCAGCCACGACCCGCACGGGACGCCGATTCCGGGCCCCGATTTGACCCCGCCCGTCGAGTAGCCTGAGCCCGTGGGCCTCGCCGACGACTTCCAGCAGATCCTCGACTCGCTGCCGTCCGACTGGACCGACCTCGAGGTCGACCTGCGGATCGCCGAGGAGGGCGAGTACGTGGACACCGCGGTGACGCTGAGCCAGGTCAACGCCCAGCCCTACTCGAAGGCGGACTGGGACTGGCGCCTGCTCGTCGCCAAGAGCTTCGGCCACGCGGCGGCGCCGGAGAGCGTCAGGGGCGTGCTCGCCAAGCTCGACGCCGACGGGGTGCGCGGCGAGATGCAGGTGCGCGAGGTGCGCGAGGGCCGCTCGGAGATCGTCCAGATGTGGGGACGGCCGGAGAGCGTCCGCGAAGAGTTCCGCCAGCGCCGCGCCCTCTAGCGCCGATGGCCCGCGTCGTCGCTCTTGCCACGGATCTGATGCTCGCCAGCAAGGTCGAGGCGATGCTCACGGCCTCGGGGCACGACGTGACGCTCGCGCCGTCGCTGCAGGAGGGCGGCTGGGACGGGGTCGACCTGATCGTCGCCGACCTCGATACCGAGAACCCGGAGGCGCTGGTCGGCCTCGGCATGCCGGTGCTCGGCTACTACTCGCACGTCGACGTCGAGACGCGGGAGGCGGCGGAGGCCGCCGGGGTGGACCTGGTCGTGCCGCGCTCGCGGCTGGCGCGGGAATTGCCGCAGCTCGCCGAGCGGCTGCTCAGCGATCCAGCCTGAAGGCTTGCTCGATGTCGAGCGAGCGCTTCAGCAACCCGTGCTCTACGTCCCAGGCGACCCAGGCGCGGAGGACGGTGGGATCGAAGGGGGCGGGGCGGAGGTCGTCGCCGAGCGCGCGCAGTTGCGCCTGCTGTTCGGTGCGGTCGAGCGACGGTACGGCGGCGAGCAGCTCGTCGAGGGCGGCGGCCGGGCGCTCGGCCGCTAGCGCGTAGCCGCGGGAGGTTGCGGCGACCATCGCGTCGATCAGGGCCGGGTCGCGTTCCAGCGTCTCGCGCGAGGTGGTCAGGACCAGCTCGGGGTAGGGCGGGGCGCCGTAGCGGTCGACCTTGAAGACGTGAACCGGGACGCCCCGTTCGCGCAGCGCCACCGCCTCGGCGTTCCAGAAGCCGGTCGCCGCGTCGACGCGGCCGGCGGCGAGCGATGCGACCGCGTTGAAGCCGATCGTCACCCGGCGCACCTGCTCCGGATCGCCGCCGTCGGCGCCGACCTCGGAGTCCACCACCGCTTCGTCGGATGGGAGGCCGGTGACGCCGACGTCCCCGCCCGCCAGGTCGCGGGGGCGGCGAACGTCGGCTCGGGCGATCACCGAGGCGAGCGGCCGCTGGACGATCGGGGTCACGCCGACCAGGTCGAGGCCGCGCTCGCGCGCGATGCCGAGGTCGTGGACGTCGAGGATCGCGAACTCGGCCCGTCCCGCCTCGAGCAGCTTCGGCGCGTCGGTCGATTCGCCCGGCTCGCGGATCGTCAGCGCGATGCCCTCCTCGCGGTACCAGCCGCGACCCTGTGCCGCGTAGATGCCGGAGTGGACCGCGTTCGGCACGAAATCGAGCACGAGCGTCACGCCTTTCGGCGCGCCCGGTTCAGCGCCGTCGTCGCCGCAGCCGGTAGCCCCGGCGAGCAGCAGGACGGCCGCCAGCAGCGCGGCAACTCGTCTCATGCGGCGCGGAAGCCTATTCGCTCTGGCGTTCCGGATAGACTGCCGCCCGTCCGAGTGGGATACCGGGATAGGAGGCGTTAACCAGTGCAGGAACGAGGAATTGGGGCATATCTAGCCGAGCTGATCGGCACTTTCTTGCTGGTCTTCTTCGTCGTCAGCGTCGTTGTGCTGTTCGTGGCGACGGGCAACCAGGCGCAGTTCGGCTCTGACTTTGCCGTCGTCGGCCTGGTCCACGCCTTCCTGCTCTTCGGGCTGATCGTCATGTTCGGCGTGGTCAGCGGGGGGCACTTCAACCCCGCCGTGACGCTCGCCGCCGCGGCGATCCGTCGAATCGCGCCGATCGACGCGTTGATCTACGTGTTGGCGCAGCTCTCGGGTGGCGTGCTCGGCGCGCTGCTCGCCAAGGGCCTGCTGGTGGACGAGGGTCGCGCGACCAACTACGCGGCGGCGCAGGTCAGCGGCCTGCTCGGCGGAGCTTTCCAGGGCTTCATCGTCGAGGGCATCGGCACCTTCTGCCTCGTGCTCGTCATCCTTGCCGCCGTCTTCTCGCGCAAGAGCTTCAAGGAGTGGGCGCCGCTGGCGATCGGCACGACGCTTGGCTTCATCGTCATGGTCGGCGGCCCGCTGACCGGCGGTTCCTTCAACCCGGCCCGCTGGTTCGGTCCGGCGCTGGTCGCCGGCGAGTGGGGCGACGTCTGGCCATATCTGCTCGGTCCGATCGTCGGCTCGCTGCTCGCCGCCGCCGTCTTCCGCTTCGTGCTCGAGCCGGGCGGCCTGCCGCCGACCGAGTCGCCGGAGCCGGTCCGCGGCGCTCCCGACGAGACCCGCAGGACGGCCGCGACGGGGACCAAGCCGCGCACGGCCCCCTAGACGCCCGCTCGGCGCTTTTCCGCTGCCGATCGCAGGGTTGACCACGCTCCGGCGTGGTCAACTCCGTGATCGGCGGCCGCCTCCTTGCAGTAGCTTGGCCCCGTGCGTCGCGTCACCTTCTCGCGCAACTACACGCTGTCCCTCTCGCGCACCTGCCAGTGCTACTGCAAGTACTGCGCGTTCGCGACGCACCGCGCCCACATCCACCCGCCCGAGGAGGTCGAACGGCGCCTCGACGAGGCGGTGCGGCGCAACGCCAAGGAGCTGCTCGTGCTCACGGGCGAGCGGCCCGAGGTCAACCCCGGGGTGGCGGCTCGGCTCGCCGAATGGGGTCACGACGACTTCACGTCGTATGTCGTCTGGGCCTGCGAGCGGGCCATGGAGCGCGGTCTGCTGCCCCACACGAACATCGGGGTGCTGGACGAACGGGACCTGAGCCGCCTGCGCGAGGTCACGGCCTCGCAGGGCCTGATGCTGGAGTCCATTGCCGAGCGGCTGATGGACACCGTCCACGCCGGCTCTCCGACCAAGCATCCGGCGAAGCGGTTGGCGACGATCGAGGCGGCGGGCCTGCTTCAGATCCCCTTCACGAGCGGCATCTTGGTCGGCATCGGCGAGACCGAGCAGGAGCAGCTCGAATCGCTGGAGGCGCTTGCGCTGCTCCACGAGCGCTACGGACACCTCCAAGAGATCATCATCCAGAATTTCGTCCCGCACCCTCGGTACTACGGCGCTGAGGTCGCCGACATCGCTGACCAGGCTGCCCGAGCGCGTTGGGGGGAGGGCGGCCGCCCCTCCGCCGAAGACCGTCGCGCAGCTGAAACGTCGGAGGGGGCGCCGGCGTGGTCCCTTGAGCCTTCGTCGGAGGGGCGGCCGCCCTCCCTGCCGCAGTGGGCGAGCCCCGTTTCGGTCGACGACATCAAGCGGCTGATCGCGGAGTGCAGGCGGTTGATGCCCGATGTGGGGGTGCAGGTCCCACCGAATCTGTCGGACTGGTGGCCCGAGTTGGTCGAGGCGGGGGCGACCGATCTCGGGGGCCTGTCGGCAAACGGCGATCACATTTCGCCGGAGGAGCCGTTTCCGAGCCCGCACCAGGTTCGGAAGGAGCTGGCGCCGCGGGGGTATGCGTTGACGGAGCGGTTGTGCGTTTACCCGCAGTACATGGATGCGGAGTGGATGGAGCAGGGGGTGCTCGATGTCGTGAAGCTGAAGTACTGGAGCTTCATTCCGCGGAAAGGGTCGGGGCGTAGGACGGAAGAGAAGCTGGATTCAAACCTGGTCTCGACGGCGATCGCCAAGGGACGGGAGGGGGTCGAGCTCAGTGAGGATGAGCTGACGGCGCTCTTTGCCGAGACGCGGCCGGCGGCGATCGAGGAGATGCGGGTTGCGGCGGATGAGCTGCGGGCGGAGCTGGCGGGGGATCGGGTCACCTTCGTCGTCAACCGCAACATCAACTTCACCAACGTCTGCGTCGTCGGCTGCGCCTTCTGCGGCTTCGGCCAGGGCCGGCGCTCGCCGGACGCCTACGAGGTGTCGGAGGAGGATTTCGCGGCGCGGGTGGACGAGGCGGTCGAGTTCGGCGCCACCGAGATCTGCATGCAGGGGGGCATCCATCCCGACCTGACGCTCGAGGAATACGGCCGCTGGCTGCGTCTGGCAAAGAACCGGGCGCCGCAGCTCCACCTGCACGCCTACTCGCCGATGGAGGTCCACTACATGTGCGAGCGCTCGGGGAAGGAGCCCGGCGCGGTGTTCGACTACCTCCTGGAGTGCGGGCTCGGCTCGACGCCGGGGACCGCCGCCGAGGTGTTGGACGACGGCGTCCGCCAGCGCATCTCACCCAACAAGCTGCCGGTCGAGCGCTGGGTCGAGATCATCGAGGCCTCGCACCGGGCCGGCCTGCGCTCGACCTCGACCGTGATGTTCGGCCACATCGAGGAGCCGCGCGAGCTGGCTCGCCACATGCACGTCATTCGCGCCCTGCAGGAGCGGACCGGCGGCATCACCGAGTTCGTCCCGCTCAGCTTCATTCCGTTCAACACGCTGCTCGGCCGCACGCACGGCGTCGAGGAGATCTCCGCCGCCGAGAACCTCAAGCACACGGCCGCCTTCCGGCTGGCGCTCGGCAGGACGATCCGCAACCTGCAGGCGAGCTGGGTGAAGATGGGCCTGGACGCCGCCACCGAGTCGCTGCGCTGGGGGGTCAACGACCTCGGCGGCACTCTGATGGAGGAGAACATCTCGCGCATGGCGGGATCGCAGCATGGCGTGCGGCTCGAGCCCGAGCAGCTGATCGCCGCCGCGCGCGCCGCAGGCCGCGAGCCGGCCCAGCGGACCACCCTCTACGAGATCGTCGAGACGTATTAGGAGGGGCGCCAGCCGCCGCCGGATGGCCGCGGTCGCGTATCGCTTCTCCGTATCGCGGGTAGCGGAAGCCGGCAACCGCAAGGAACCCGACGAAAGAGGAGAGCATGGGCGACGAGATTCGCAACAAGGACGACGCCAAAGGGCGCGTCAAGGAGGCCGCCGGCGACCTGACCGGCGACAAAGAGATGAAGCGCGAGGGCAAGCTCGACCAGGCAACCGGCCGCGCCAAGGATGGCGTCGAGCGCGTCGCGGACAAGGTCCGCGACGCGATGCGCAAGGACTAGCTCCGCCGGCCTCGCCGCGGAGCTCAGCGGAAGAGGTCTTCATCAGGGGGCCGGCGCAGCGCCGCGCCCCCGGGGCCGTCCTCGGTAGTGACGAAGTGCCTCAGCCCCCTGACGACCGCGGCCGGGACGCGATTGGCCTTGTCGCGGACGAGGTCGGCGGCGGCGGCCGCCTCGTCGGCGACGGCGATCGCCGTCGCCTCCAGCTCGCGGCCCTCCGCGTCTGCGCGACCGCGCCAGTCGTCGAGTGGCACCAGGCCGGCACAGCCGATCGCGACCTCGCTCTGCCCGAGTCGCCAGGCGCGGCCGAAGCTGTCGGAGACGACCACGGCGACGCGCCCGTCGGCAGACGCCTGGAGCTCGGCGCGGATCCGGCGGGCCGAGGCGTCCGGGTCCTCCGGCAGCAGCGCGACCGTGCCGGGCTCGGGCAAGTTGGAGCGGTCGATCCCGGCGTTGGCGCAGACGAAGCCGTGATGGGTCTCCGTGATCAGGATGCCGCGCTCGGCGCGCAGCACCTCGCGACTCTCGTCGAGGATCAGCTGGACGAGGGCAGGCTCCTTGCCGAGCGCCGCGGCGAGGCGGCGGGCCTCGTCTCCCGGCGTCACCGAAGAGAGGCGGCGCACCCGTCCCTCCGCCTTGGAGACCACCTTCTGGGAGACGACGACGACATCGCCGTCGGCGAGCTCGGCCCGAGCCGCGATCTCCGCGCCGATCGACATCTCCGCGTCGAACTCGGGCAGGTCCAGCACCGGCAGGACTCGCAGCTGCTCTGGCTCGGCCACCTGGTGCCTACCTACAGACCGAGCGCCTTCGCCGTCCGCGTCGCCCGCCCGCGGCCGCTCTCCAGCTCGCGGCTGAGCGCGACCACGTCGGCCGGGGTGTCCAGGTCGAGCGCCAGCGACGGCACCTCCTCGAC
>DASWMG010000081.1:0-5166 GCA_036399875.1 Solirubrobacterales bacterium | reverse complement strand
CGACCGCGGCAACCTGATCCAGGTCATCGAGGAGACGGGGCTCTCGATGACTCAGTGCAAGGCGCTGCTCGAGCTCGGCGGGCTCGGCGAGGCCACCGAGCCGAGGCAGATCGGCGACCTCGCCGAGACCTTCGGCGTCTCGGTTCCCTCGATGAGCCGCGCCGTCGACTCCCTCGTCAGGGCGCGGCTGGCGACGCGGGTCGAGGACGCCGAGGACCGCCGTGTGCGCCGCGTCGCGATCACCGAGAAGGGCAAGAAGCTGGTCGACCGGCTGCTCGTCGTGCGGCAGGCGGGGATGGAGGCGTTCGCCGAGAGCCTCAGCGCCCCCCAGCGGCGCAAGCTCGACGCGGCGATCGACGCGCTGATGGACCGCGAGGACATCGCGGTTGCCTACCGGTTGCTGAAGGAGGTCGAGGCCGAGTGACCCGCTACCGCCACCTGATCACCGACGACAACCGCAAGTGGTGGACGCTCGGCGCGATGTGCTTCGCGCTGTTCATGATCATGCTCGACAACACGGTCGTGAACGTCGCGCTGCCGTCGATCCAGCGCGACCTGGGCGCCTCCCTCTCGGGCCTGGAGTGGACCGTCAACGGCTACACGCTCTCCTTCGCGGTGCTGCTGGCGACCGGCGGCCGGCTCGGAGACATCTTCGGCCGCCGCCTCACCTTCATGGTCGGCGTCGTCATCTTCGCCGCCTCCTCGGCGACGGCGGGATTGGCGCCCGACGTCGACTTCCTGGTCGCCAGCCGCGTCCTGCAGGGCGTCGGCGCGGCGCTGATGATGCCGGCGACGCTCTCGATCGTCACCGACGCCTTCCCGGCCCACGAGCGCGGCAAGGCGATGGGGACGTGGGCGGGGGTCTCGGCGCTGGCGCTCGCCGTCGGGCCGGTGCTCGGCGGCCTGCTGACCGAGCACGTCAGCTGGCGGGCGATCTTCTACCTCAACATCCCGGTGGCCGTCGGGGCGGTCCTGGCGGCGCTCTTCGCCGTGCGCGAGTCGCGCGACACCTCCGTCGACCGCGAGGTCGATTACGCCGGCGTGGCCGTGCTGACCGCGGCGCTGACGGCGCTCGTGCTGGCGCTGGTCGAGGGCAACGCCTGGGGCTGGGGCTCGCCGGAGATCGTCGCCCTGCTGGTCGGCTCGGCGCTCGGCCTCGTCGCCTTCGTCGCGCTCGAGCTGCGGGTGAAGGCGCCGATGGTCGAATTCCACTTCTTCTCGGATCGCAACTTCCTCGGCGCGGTCGTCGTCGCCCTGATCGTCTCCTTCGCGATGCTCGGCGTCTTCTTCTTCCTCGCCCTCTATATGCAGAACATCCTGCGCTACTCGCCGCTCGAGGCGGGAATCCGCTTCCTGCCCTCGACCCTGATGATCGTCATCGTCGCGCCGGTCGCCGGCCGCCTCGCCGACCGCTTCGGGCCACGCTGGCTGATCGCCGCCGGGCTGACGATCGTCGCCGCCTCGCTCTACACCTTCACCGGGCTCGCTGTCGACTCCACCTACATGGACCTGCTGCCCGGCTTCATGCTGCTCGGCATCGGCATCGCGATGACGATGTCGCCGATGACGGCCGCCGCGATGAACGCCGTCGCGGTCGAGAAAGCGGGGATCGCCTCCGGCGTGCTCTCGATGTTCCGCATGGTCGGCGGCAGCCTCGGCGTCGCCGTCACGGGCGCGATCTTCCAGGGCGCCGTCGGCGACCCGGCGACGGCCACCCCGGCCGACTTCGTCGACGCGCTCGGGCACGCGATGGGGGTCTCGGCGGTCGTCGCGCTGCTCGGCGCCGCGATCGGGGCGACCGCGATTCGTGCAAAGAAGCGCGAGATCAGTCCGACCGAGGCAGAGGCAGCGCTGGCCATGAGTCCGGACGGTCCAGAGCAAGCCGGGGCAGCGTCTCGACCCTGACCTCGCCGAGGGCCGCGATCGTCTCGCGGTTCGATTCCTCGATCGGGCCCAGCTCGTTCGGCCAGGGCGTGAGGACGACGGCCGCGACGTCCAGCCCGGCGTCGCGCGCCGCCTCGACCGTCAGCAGCGTGTGGTTGATCGTGCCGAGCTCGGGCGAGGCGGCGACGACGAGCGGCAGGGCGAGGTCCACGGCAAGGTCGCGGACGAGGTAGCGTGGCGAGGTGCACAGTGGGACGAGGAGGCCGCCTACGCCCTCGCAGACGAGGAGGTCGGCGCTGTCTGCCGCCCGCTTCGCGGCGTCGCGCAGCCGCTCCGGGTCGATCGTCTCGCCCGCGAGGTCTGCCGCGAGGTGCGGCGACATCGGCGGCCCGTAGCGATAGGGCGCGATCTCGTCATCGCTCTGCGCCGAGCCGGCGGCCCGGCGCAGAAGCGCGTGATCCGGTTCGCCAGGCTCGTCGAGGCCCGTGACCGCGGGCTTGAAGACCGCGACGCGCTCGCCTTCGGCGGCTGCGGTCCGGGCGATCGCCGCGGCGACGACCGTCTTGCCGACCTCGGTCCCGGTGCCGGTGACGAAGACGCCGCGCACGGCGATCAGGCGGCCAGGGGGTGCTGGACCTCGGCTGC
The DNA here is from genome assembly GCA_036399875.1 of Solirubrobacterales bacterium. GTDB lineage: Bacteria > Actinomycetota > Thermoleophilia > Solirubrobacterales > 70-9 > VRUE01. The sequence goes on along the minus strand of DASWMG010000081.1, from coordinate 2,637 downwards.
CGCGTCGTTCGCGCCGAGGCCGAGCTCTCGTGCCGTCTCGCCGACCGCCCCTGCCGCCTCGCGCAGCTCATCGGGATGGTGTGTGGCCATCGTCGTGAAGCGCAGCCGCGAGGAGCCCTCCGGGACGGTCGGGGGCCTAATGCCCTGGGCGAAGACACCGCGCTCCAGCAGCCGTTCGCTGAGCGCCATCGCCGTATCCGCGTCGCCGACCCGCAGGGGCACGATCTGCGTCGCTGAGCCACCGACGTCCAGGCCCTGCGCCGCCAGCGCCTCGCGCAGCACCGCGGCGTTGGCGGCGAGTTGCTCGACGAGGCCCGCGTTGCACGCCAGCAGCTCGACCGCCGCGTCGGCAGCGGCGACGACGGGGGGAGGGGGCGCCGTCGAGAAGACGAATGGGCGGGCGGTGTTGACGAGGTAGTCGGTCAGCTCGCCGCTGGCGCAGACGTAGGCGCCGTAGGAGCCGAGCGCCTTGCCGAGCGTGCCGACCACCACAACGTCCGCCTCACCGCCGAGCCCGGCGGCCGCGACCGAGCCTCGCCCGCCGGGTCCGATGGCCCCGGTCGCGTGGGCCTCGTCGACCATCAGCCGGCAGCCGTGGCGGCGCGCCAGCTCGCTCAGCTTGGGCAGCGGCGCCACGTCGCCGTCCATCGAGAAGACGCCGTCGGTGACGATCAGCGCGGCGCGCTCGCCGGCTCCGCGCAGCCCCCAGGCGAGGTGCTCGAGGTCGGCGTGGCGGTAGACGAAGGTCTCCGCCCGCGCGAGGCGGCAGCCATCGACGATGCTGGCGTGGTTGAGCTCGTCGGAGAAGACGACCTCGCCGCGGCCTGCCAGCGCCGCGATGGTCCCGGTGTTCGCCAGGTAGCCCGAGCCGAAGAGCAGCGCCCGCTCGTAGCCCTTGAACTCGGCCAGCCGTTGCTCCAGCCGCAGGTGCGGCTCCATCGTCCCGGAGATCAGTCGCGAGGCGCCGGCGCCGGTTCCCCAGCGCATCGCCGCCTCGGCGGCCGCCTCGCGCACAAGCGGATGCCCGGCCAGGCCCAGGTAGTCGTTCGAGCAGAGCAGCAGCACCTCGCGTCCGTCGAGCAGCACGCGTGGCCCCTGCGGTCCGCAGACCAGGCGCAGCCGCCGGTAGAGGCCCCTGTCGCGAAGCTCCTCGAGCCGCTCCGCGACGTCGGTCATGCGACCGCGCGGTCGCCTTCGGCGGCGCTTGGCTCCGGGTAGGGCGGTGGCTTCTTCGCCTTCTTGATCACCCGCAGTTGGGTCGAGGGGTCCCAGAAGTTGGCCTCGTCCTGGCGGTCGATCAGGTCGTCGATTGGCGTCGCCGGCGTCTCGCCGTCGAGCCAGCCGGAGCGATTGTCCGGCCGCGGGTTGGCGCCGTTGTCGGGCTGGCGCGCGACGTTGAGGCCGAGCTCCTCGAACATCGCCCGGTCGTCCTCGGGCTCGGCGCCGAGCGTGGTCAGGAAGTTGCCCATCATCACCCCGTTGAGTCCCGCCTTGACCGCCAGCGGCTGCAGCTCGCCGAGGTTCTCGACCCGGCCGCCGCAGAGCCGGAAGAGCGCGCCGGGGATGATTAGCCGGAAGATCGCCACCCACTTGACGACCTCCCAGGGGTCCATCAGCGGCCGGTCGCCGAACTTGGTCCCGTCGCGCGGGTTGAGCAGGTTGATCGGCACCGAGGTCGGCTCCAGCTCGGCCAGCTCGAAGGCCATCTCGACCCGCTGGCGCGGCGACTCGCCGAGGTTGAGGATGCCGCCGACGCAGGTCTCGAGACCGGCCTCCTTGACCGCGTCGATCGTCCGCAGCCGGCCCTCGTAGCGGACCGTGGTCGAGACCTCGGGGGAGTAGGAGCGCGAGGACTCGACGTTGTGGTGGACGCGCTGGATGCCGGCCTCGCGCAGCGCCTTGGCGCGCTCGGCCGACATGTGGCCGATCGAGGCGCAGCGCTTCAGGTTGGTGTGCTCGGCGACGAGCTTGGCGCCGTCGAGGATCTTCTTGAAATCGCGCTTGGAGAGCCCCTGGCCCTGGGTGACCATGCAGAAGCGGTGGGCGCCGGCCGCCTCGGCTGCCCTGGCGTGCTCGAGGATCTGCTCGGGCTCCATCATCGCGTGCATCGGCGTGTCCGCCTCGGCGTAGCGCGACTGGGCGCAGAAGCCGCAGTCCTCGGCGCAGCCACCGGACTTCGCGTTGACCAGCGAGCACATGTCGGTCGAGTCGCCGAAGTTCTCCTGGCGCACCTGCCAGGCGCGTTCGACCAGGGCGCCGATCTCCTCGTGGTCGGTCAGCTCGCCGAGCGCGAGGGCCTCGTCAAAGGAGATGATGGACGACATGCGGCGCAAGGCTAGGAAGCGGCCCGGACGGGTGGGGACGGTGGCGATGCGACGACGGCGGAGGGCGCTCGCCACCGTCGCCCTGCTCGCGGCCGGCGCGTTCGCGGCCGGCGTCGCCGTCGCCCTCGGCGACGGCGACGAGGAGACCCCGAGCATCGCCAGTCGGCTCACCGCGTCCCGGCTCGCCGGGCAGCGGATCGTCCTCGGCTTCGAGGGGACCCGTGTCCCGGCGCCGGTGCGCCGGGCGATCCGCGACGGCGGGGCCGCGGGCGTCGTCCTCTTCGAGGACAACCTGCCGAGTCGCGCGGCGGCG
>DASWMG010000080.1:0-2408 GCA_036399875.1 Solirubrobacterales bacterium | reverse complement strand
TCGAAGACCTTCGGCGAAAGGGTCGCGCCGCGGGAGATCGCCGGACCCGAGCCGAGTGGGTGCTCGCCGAGCTGCTTGGGCTCGACGCCGGGGGCGTCGGTCGCGTGGGTGACGTCGACGGCGATCGCCAGGTCGGGGCGGACCTCGAAGGCGGAGGTGCGGGCGCCGAACAAGCCGATCTCCTCCTGCACGGCGGCGACCGCCGCAAAGCTCCCCTGCAGCGAGCCGCGGCCATGGCAGCGGCGCAGCGCCTCGAGGGCGACGTAGGCGCCGAGGCGGTTGTCCATCGACTTGCCGATCAGCCGGTCACCGGCCAATCGCACCGGCTCGGCGGCGATCGTCACGGGGTCGCCGACGCGGACCAACTCGGCGGCCTCCTCGCGCGAGGCGGCGCCGACGTCGATGTGGAGCCCCTTCAGCTCGACGACCTTTTTGCGTTGATCGGGCTCCAGCAGGTGGATCGGCTTGCGGCCGACGACGCCGGGCACGACGCCGTCCTTGGCGCGGATCGAGACGCGCTGGCCGACCAGGATCTGCGGGTCCCAGCCGCCCAGCGGGGAGAAGTAGAGGAAGCCCTTCTCGTCGATGTGGGTGATCGAGAGCCCGATCTCGTCGATGTGGCCGACGACAGCGAGCAGCGGCGAGGATTCGCCGACCCGGGCGATCGAGGAGCCGAGCCCGTCCGCCGAGAGCGTCGCGAAGGAGGCCTCCTCGCGCCAGATGGCCGCCGCCGGCTCCTCGTGCCCCGACGGCGCAATCGTGCGCAGCAGGCGGTCGAGGAGTGCGGGGATCTCAGCCATGAAGACGAAGCAGTATGCCAGCCGGCGAGGCGGGCGCCGGGCGGGGTGGACTAGCGTTGCGGCCGATGAGCGAGGGGGCCAGAGTGGCGCTGGTGACCGGCGCCTCGAGCGGGATCGGCGAGGCGACCGCGCGCCGGCTCGCGCGCGAGCCGGGGACCGAGCTGGTGCTGGTTGCGCGCCGCGAGGAGCGGCTGCGCGCCCTCGCCGAGTCGCTGCCCTGCCGCGCCACCTTCCTCGCCGCCGACCTCACCGACGGCGACGCGCCGGAGCGAGTCAGGGCTCATCTCGCCGAGTTGCACGGCGGCCGCCTCCACCTCCTCGTCAACAACGCCGGCGCCGCCTGGCGCGGCACCTTCGCAGAGAAGGGCTACGAGAACGTGCGCCGCCACATGGATCTCAACTTCGACGCCGTCGTGCGCCTGGTCGAGGCGCTGCTGCTGCCGCTGCGCTCCTCGGCGCCGAGCGCGATCGTCAACGTCGCCAGCACCGCGGGGCGGGTGTCGCGCGCCCGCACCGGGGCCTACTCGGCGAGCAAGTTCGCCCTGATCGGCTGGAGCGACTCGCTCTACGCCGAGGAGCGCCCGCACGGCGTCCATGTCGGGCTGGTGATGCCGGGCTTCGTCGTGACCGAGGGGTTCCCGGCCACCGAGCTGCGCGAACGGGCTCTGACCCGCTGGATCGTCTCCAAGCCCGAGAAGGTCGCCGAGGCGATCATCGAGTGCGGCCCGGGCGGCAAGGCGGAGCGCTACGTGCCGCGTCCCTACGGGCTGACCGCCGTCGCCCGCATCCTGTCGCCGCGGCTCGTCCGCCGCGCCCTCACGGGCGCGCCGGCGCAGAGCCTGACGACGACGACCGGAGGGGAAGGGTCGAGCTGACGCCGCCGCCCGGTCAGCCCAGCCGCGAGCGGCTGAGGCGGCAGTATTTGAACTTGAAGGAGAAGCTGACGTTGTTCGCGGCGTTGCCGGTCCGTTCGGCGGCGATCGATTCGTGCGTCGCCTTCAGCTCCTCGCCTTCCTTGTAGTAGACGCCGGTCTGGCGGATCCGGTCGCGCAGAATGCGCAGGAACCCGAACCACTTCTGCAGCTTCGCCTCGTCGGCCGGCGGACGGGGGACAGCGACCAGCTCGCGGATCGCCTCGCCGAAGTGCCGCGAGGCTCGGATCAGTTGACGCCCCGCGGCCTTCAGCTTCCCGTCTCGAATCGCCTCTTTCGTGCCCCCGAGGATTCGTTCCGAGGCTTCCCGGTCGCGCTTGCAGATCGGCTCGACTGTGGCGATGTAATGCTCGAGCGTCGGTTCTTCGGCGGCGTGGGCGGCCGTCGCGACGGCGAGCGTCGCGACGAGGACGGCGACTACCAGTTGCGAAGGTTTCATCTGGCGGCAGCTTAGAGATTAGGTGTGGCCGCTTCGCCTCGCGAAGTCCCGTCTGGGAGGCGCGAAGAGCCAAAACGCGCGGCGCACTAAACGGCGCGCGCGCCGAACGCTCACACGGCCAATTGCAGGGAAAAGCCGAAATGCGACAACAGAGGCCCTGCGAGCTAGGGCGGGATAAACAGGTCCGTATTGACCTGTGGACTCTCAGCCCGTATCGGTTGGTCGTCCCAAACGGGG
>DASWMG010000079.1:0-9918 GCA_036399875.1 Solirubrobacterales bacterium | reverse complement strand
CCTGATCGAGCACGGCTCCACGGGGCTCTCGATGGCCTTCGACCTGCCCACCCAGCTCGGGCGCGACTCCGACGACCCGCTGTGCCTCGGCGAGGTCGGCCGGACCGGCGTGGCCATCGACTCGATCGACGACATGCGCCGCGTGTTCGACCAGATCCCGCTGGCGGACGTGTCCACGTCGATGACGATCAACGCGCCCGCGAGCGTGCTGCTGCTGCTCTACGAGCTCGTCGGCGAGGAGCAGGGCGTGCCCGCAGAAGAGCTGCGCGGCACCACCCAGAACGACATCCTCAAGGAGTACATCGCGCGCGGGAACTTCATCTACCCGCCCGGGCCGTCGATGCGGCTGACCACGGACCTGTTCGCCTACTGCGCGGAGCACGTCCCGCGCTGGAACACGGTCTCGATCTCCGGCTACCACATCCGCGAGAAGGGCTGCTCGGCCGTGCAGGAGGTGGCCTTCACTCTCTCCAACGCGATCGCCTACGTCGAAGCGGCGCTGGAGCGGGGCCTCAAGATCGACGAGTTCGCGCCGCGGCTGGCCTTCTTCTTCAACGGCCACAACAACGTCTTCCAGGAGGTCGCCAAGTTCCGCGCCGTGCGGCGGATGTGGGCGGAGCTCGTGCGCGACCGCTTCGGCGCCGAGAACCCGAACTCGATGAAAATCCGCTTCCACACGCAGACCGGCGGCGTCACGCTGCAGGCCCAGCAGCCCGAGGTCAACATCATCCGCGTCGCCCTCCAGGGCTTCGCGGCGGTCTGCGGCGGCACCCAGTCGCTCCACACCAACGGCTTCGACGAGGCGCTGGCGCTGCCGACCGAGCGCTCGGCGCGGATCGCGCTGCGCACCCAGCAGGTGATCGCCCACGAGTCCGGCGCCGCGGACACCGTCGACCCCTTCGCCGGCTCCTACTTCGTCGAGTCGTTGACCGACGAGATCGAATCGCGCGCCAAGGACCTGATGGTCAAGGTCGAAGAGCTGGGCGGCTCGGTCGAGGCGCTCGAGTTCATGCAACGTGAGATCGAGGAGTCGGCGCTCTCCTACCACGAGCGCTACCGCACCGGACAGGACATCGTCGTCGGCGTCAACAAATACGTCACCGACCAGGTCGACGACGTCGACATCCTCCGTGTCGACCCCGAGGCCGAGCGGCGCCAGCTCACTCGCCTGAAGACCTTCAAGGAGTCGCGCGACCAGGCGGCCGTGGACGAGAGGCTGGAATCGCTGCGCGACGTCGCCCGGGGCGACGGCAACCTGCTGCACCCGATCCGCGCCGCGCTGGCGGCCGACGCCTCGATCGGCGAGGTCTGCGGCGCGATGCGCGACGTGTTCGGGGAGTACCGAGGAGGAGCTTTCTTCTAAGCCTCCAGCGCCGCATCCGACATTGACCCCCTTCAGGTGTGGTCAATGTCGGATGCGGGCGGCGCGGGTCAGTTCGTCACGGACTCGGGCCGGTTCGTATTTCACCTCGTAGTGGGTGAAGCGCAGGGGAGTCAGGCCGGCGAGGACGTGAGCGCGGTCGCGTTCGGCGTCGCGTGCCTGAGCCGCGGGCGTGCGGTGATAACGGAGGCCGTCGGTCTCCACAATCAGACCGAGGCCGGGCCAGTAGAAGTCGACCTCGAAGCCATTGACGCGATGTTTGGTGAGCGGCGGCGGTAGAGCCGCCTCGGCGGCAATCCGGCGGAAGAGGATCTCCAGTCCGGAGTCGGAAAGGCGGAAAGTGCGCTTATCGAGCACTTGGCGCAGAAGGCGAACGCCCGGCTCCCCGGCGTAGTCGCCCAACCGCAAGCGCAAGGTTTCCGGGTCGATCAGGTCTCGCTTGTCGACCTCGTTGATTGCTCGCTCGAGGGCAATCGGTCCGAGCTCGGTCGCGAGGTCGACCAGCGTCCGGGCGGTAGAGGTCACCGGAATGCCGTCGTGGCTGACGATGTCCTCCGGCTTCAAGGTCGGACGCCGTCGAACGCGCAAACCAGGGCGCCGCACCTTGTCTCTGCGTCTTACGCTCAGGTCGATGCGCCCCGGAGCCTCCCCCCGATGCTCCACAGCGCCGCCGCGCTCCGATGCGAGAGCACCGCCTCGTCGCCGCAAGCCAGGACAGCAGCCATCCATCGACTCCTCCCCGTCAACTGCGGTCGGCCGACGACATAGATTCCGGGCATGACCGAGTAAAGGCGGCCATTTCGGAGGCGGTGCTCGATCGAGCGCCGACCGAATCCGAGCGCCAGGAGCTGTCGTCGCGCTAGAACGCCGTGCTGCGTTCGCGCAAGCTCCCAGGCTTGCCCGCTCTGCGTTTGGTCAATTGACCCCACCCTGGTGGGGTAAATGGACCCAGCGCCTCAAGTCGCCCCCTGAACGGATCGTCCCAGGCGCAAATTGCGAGCAGGAGCGGGGGGCCGGCGGTTGAACCCGCAGGCATGATCCAGGCATCGCGGACGCTGATGAAGTCGGAGCCGGAGCTCGAAGAGCTCCTCCGGGCGGTCGAAGGTGTTGAGGTGACGATGGCCGAGAAGGGATTCGGGACGCGCGTGGAGATACGCGCCGACGAGACGGAGACCGGCCTCCGCGTCGACGATCTCGAGCGCTTTCTGGACCAACTGGCCGAGCCGCAGAAGCAGCCGTTCGGCACGGCTTAGCGGCAATCGGCGCGCAAACGACCCGGGCGCGGCCCGGAAGGGAGAAAGACGTGAAGCACTTGCAGAAGCACCTCTCGTTCGCCAACGCGGTCGCCTGCATGGCCCTCTTCGTGGCGTTGGGCAGCAGCGCTTACGCGGTCACCGCAGCGCTGCCCAAGAAGTCGGTCAAGACCAAGCACCTGGCCCAGGGCGTGGTGACCACGACGAAACTGCGCAACGGCGCCGTGACCGCGGCGAAGATCCGCAACGGCGCGGTGACCGCGCAGAAGATCGCCGCCGGCGCGGTCGGCTCCACCCAACTGCTCGACGGCGGCGTGCGCTCGGGCGATCTCGGCGGCGGCGTCGTCACCACCGGCAAGCTCAAGGATGGCGCGGTGACGAGCGACAAGCTCGGGACCTCGGCCGTCACGGCCGCGAAGCTGGGCGCCGACGCGGTAACCACCGGCAAGATCGCCGACGGCGCGGTGACCGCCGGGAAGCTGGCGCCCACGTTCAGCGCGCAATTGGTCAAGGACATCTCCTACGTGACCGCCACGAGCGCGAGCGACTCCGAGAGCGCCAAGACCGCCAAAGCGGAATGCCCCGCCGGCAAGCAGGTGGTCGGCGGCGGGGCCAAGATCGTCGCGGACACCTTCGAAAGCATTGCGGTGACCGAATCCGCGCCGATCGCGAACGCCGAGACCAAACGCACCGCGTGGAGCGCGACGGCGCGCGAGCTCGGCGCCGAGGCCACGGAGTGGGCGGTCGAGGCCTACGCCATCTGCGCCACTTTCTAAGCCTTCCTCGCACGAAGAAGCGCTCGAAGGGCCCGCTCCGGCGGGCCCTTCGTCGTTTCGCGGGCCGGGCCGAGCGGGGTCCTCGCCGTCGTGGCACGCCGTTCTCCGCGTAAATAGACTCCCGCGCCGCGATGCGAGAGCGAAATCCCGAAACCCACGACGAGAAGCTCGCCTACCTGCGCGAGCTGCGCGAGGCGGCGATCCACTCCGCCTCCGAGAAGGCGGTCGAGAAGCAGCACGCCAAGGGCAAGATGACCGCCCGCGAGCGGGTCGAAAAGCTGCTCGACCCCGGCTCCTTCGAGGAGCTCGACACCTTCGTCCGGCACCGCACCTACGACTTCGAGATGCAGAAGAACCGGCCCTGGGGCGACGCCGTCGTCACCGGGCACGGCACCATAGAAGGAAGAACTGTTTTCGTCTTCTCTCAAGACTTCACGGTGTTCGGAGGAAGTCTGGGCGAGGTGATGGCCGAGAAGATGTGCAAGGTGATGGACCTGGCTGCCCAGGTCGGGGCGCCCGTGATCGGCATCAACGACTCGGGCGGCGCCCGCATCCAGGCGGGCGTCGTCAGCCTCGGCGCCTACGGCGACGTCTTCGTCCGCAACGTCAAATGCTCCGGCGTGATCCCGCAGATCAGCCTGATCATGGGGCCGTGCGCCGGCGGCGCCGTCTACTCGCCGGCGATGACCGACTTCATCTTCATGGTCAAAGAGACCTCGCACATGTTCATCACCGGTCCGGAAGTGATCAAGACGGTGACCGGTGAGGAAGTCGAGTTCGAGGAGCTGGGCGGGGCGATGAGCCACAACAGCAAGTCGGGCGTCGCCCACTTCGCCGCCGAGGACGAGGAGAGCTGCCTCGAGGACGTCCGCTACCTGCTCAGCTTCCTGCCCTCGAACAACCTGGAGGCCCCGCCGCGCTTCGAGCCCACCGACGATCCGGATCGCGAAGACGAGGAGCTCGACACGATCGTCCCCGACGACCCCTCCAAGCCCTACGACATGCGCGAGGTGATCGCCCGCATCGTCGACGACGAGGAGTTCTTCGAGGTCCACGAGCACTTCGCCAAGAACATCGTCTGCGGCTTCTCACGGCTCGACGGCTATCCGGTCGGCGTCGTCGGCAACCAGCCCGCCCACCTGGCCGGGGTGCTCGACATCGAGGCCTCCGAGAAGGCGGCCCGCTTCGTCCGCACCTGCGACGCCTACAACGTCCCGATCCTCACGTTCACCGACGTACCCGGCTTCCTGCCCGGCACCGACCAGGAGTGGAACGGGATCATCCGCCACGGCGCCAAGCTGCTCTACGCCTTCACCGAGGCGACCGTGCCCAAGCTCACGGTCGTCACCCGCAAGGCCTACGGCGGCGCCTACGACGTCATGAACTCCAAGCACATGCTGGCCGACTTCAACGTCGCCTGGCCGACCGCGGAGGTGGCGGTGATGGGACCGGAGGGCGCGGTCAACATCATCTACCGCAAAGACATCGCCTCATCGCCGACCCCCGACGAGCGGCGCCAGAAGCTGATCGACGACTACAAAGCCCACTTCGCCAACCCCTACTCGGCGGCCGAGCGGGGCTACATAGACGACGTGATCGAGCCGCGCCAGACGCGGCCGAAGCTGATCCGGGCGCTGCGCATGCTGGAGAGCAAGCGCGTCGACCAGCCGAAGCGCAAGCACGGCAACATCCCGCTCTAGTTCGGCCGGGAGCCTCCTCCGGTCAGGGCACGGCGGTCGCCTCGGCCGCCACTTCGCCGCCGCGACCGCCGCGTGCCGCGGCGACTCCGCCTTCCTCGCGGGTGAGGCGGTGGGCGAGGTAGACGGGGACGATCGAGAGCAGGACGACGAGGACGGCGACGACGTTGACGATCGGCAGCTGGTTGGGCCGCTGCAGGTTGGTGAAGATCCAGATCGGCAGGGTCTGGACGCCGCTGCCGGCGGTGAACGTGGTGACGATGATCTCGTCGAAGGAGAGGGCGAAGGCGAGCAGACCGCCGGCGACCAGGGCGGTGCGGAGGTTGGGCAAGGTGACGAGGCGGAAGGTCTGCCAGGTGTGCGCGCCGAGGTCGGCCGAGGCCTCCTCGAACGAGGTGGACAGCCGCCGCAGCCGCGCCAGCACGTTGTTGTAGACGACGACGATGCAGAAGGTGGCGTGGCCGACGACGATCGTGAAGAGGCTGAGGTCGACGCCGAAGACCTGGGTGAAGGTCGAGTTGAGCGCGATCCCGGTGACGATCCCCGGCAGCGCGATCGGCAGGATGACGAGCAGGCTGAGCGTCTCGCGGCCGAAGAAGCGGTAGCGCGCCACCGCCAGCGAGCCGAGCGTGCCGAGCAGCAGGGCGACGCCGGTCGCCGCCGCGCCCGCCTTCAGCGAGTTGAAGAAGGCCTCGCGCGCGCCGGCGTTCTCGATCGCGTCGCCGAACCAGTGGGTCGTCAGCCCCGGCGGCGGCCACTCGAGCGTCGTCGCGGTGCTGAAGGCGTCGACCGCGATCACCAGCAGCGGCACGTAGAGGAAGGCCAGGGTGAGGGCCGCCGCGGCGAGCAGCGCGCGCCTCGCCCAGGGCGAGAGGGTCATGCCGCGCTCAGACATGCTCGAATGCCCCCAGCCGCCGCGCCCCCAGCAGGTAGACGACCATCACCGCGATCGGCACCGTCGCGAAAGCCGCGGCCAGCGGCAGGTTGGTCGTGATCGTCGAGAAGATCGTCGTGCCGATGAACTGCTCGCCGGAGCCGACCAGGCTCGGCGCGATGAAGTCGCCCATCGTCAGCGAGAAGGTGAAGATCGAGCCGGCCACGACGGCGGGGAACGCGAGCGGCAGGATCACGCGGCGGAAGGTGTAGCCGGGCCGCGCGTGCAGGTCCTCGGAGGCGTTCAGCAGCGAGTCGGGGATGCGCTCGAGGCCGGCGTAGATCGGGATCGTCATGTAGGGGAGCCAGAGGTAGCTCATCACCAGCCAGACCGCGGTCAGGCCGTAGCCGGGCCCGCTCAGCCCGAAGGGGTCGAGCGCCCAGTCGAGCGGGCCGCCCTGGCTGAGGATCGTCCGCCAGGCGAAGGCCTTGACCAGGTAGGCCGACCAGAGCGGCAGCATCACCGCGACCACCAGCGCCGCCCGCACCCGCGGCGTCGCCACCTTCGCCATGTAGAAGGCGAGCGGGAAGGCGAGGATCGCGTCGGTGACGGTGACCAGGGCGGCGATCGCGATCGTCCGGCCGGCGATCGAGCGGTAGACCGGTTCGGAGGCGAGCAGCTGGAAGTTGTCGAGCGACGCGGAGCGCTCGATCTCCCCGCTCAGTTCGCCGATCGACCAGAAGGCGGCGACGAGCAGCACCGCCAGCGAGCCGATGTAGCCGATGACGAGCCAGCCGACCGGGCCGGCGAGGAGCGCCCCCGCCTGAAGGCGGGGGCGCCCGTGCAGGAACCGGGCGAGCCGGCGGCTCAGCCTTTGACCTCCGTCCAGCCCTGGACCCAGGCCGCGTAGTCCTTGCAGACCTCACCGCGGTCGTCGCCGCAGTCGCGCAGCGGCGTCGCCCAGTAGTAGAGGTCGTCGAGGTAGCGCTTGCCTTCGGCGTCGTACTCTTCGCAATGTTTCGGGTTTTCGGTCAGCTCGCACGACTTCGAGTTGGCCGGCGCCTCGCCGAACCACTCGGCCACTTCGGCGTTCGCTTTCGGACTGATGATGTGGTTCATCCACAGGTACATGCAGTTCGGGTGCTTGGCCTCGGAGCTGATCATCCAGGTGTCCGACCAGCCGGTCGATCCCTCTTTGGCGGGATAGATCGCTTCGACCGGTTTGCCTTCCGCTTTCAGCGTCAGGTACTGGTACGGCCAGGTCGTCCCGACCACCGTGTCGCCGTTGGCGAAGGACTGGATCTCCTTGGTGTATTCGGACCAGTACTCGCCGACCTTGTCGCTCTGTTCCTTGAGCAGCTGGATAGCGGCGTCGAACTGCTCCTGGTCGAGCTCGTAGGGGTTCTCGATCCCCAGCTGCGGTTCGTGCTCTTTCAGGTAGAGCGCCGCGTCGGCGATGTAGATCGGGCTGTCGTAGGCCGTCAGCTTGCCGCTGTACTTGCCCGCTTCCTCGGGGTCGAAGACGACGCTCCACGAGTCTTTCGGCGCCGGTTTGACGACGTCGGTGTTGTACATCAGCAGGTTGGCGCCGCGGCCGTGCGGGATCCCGTACATCTGCCCTTCGACGCTGTTGTAGGGCTGGTCTTTGAGGCCCTCGAAGACGTCGGCGTAGTTGGGCACCAGGTCGGTGTTGACCGGGTCGACGTCGTTGCCCTCGATCAGCCGCAGCGTCGCGTCGCCGGAGGCCGAGACCCCGTCGTACTGGCCGGTGCGCATGAGCTGGACCATTTCGTCGGAGGTGTTGCCGACCTTGACGTTGACCTTGCAGCCGGTTTCTTTTTCGAACGGCGTCACCCAGTCGACGCCGGGTTCGGTTTCTCCCGACTCGACGTAGCCCGCCCAGGCGACCAGGTCGAGCTGGCCCTCCGGCTTGCCGACTTTCTCCATCATCGCGCCGGTTTCGCCGCCGCCATCGTCGTCGTCGCCGCAGCCGGCGGCGAACAGGACCATGAAAGCCAGCAGGCCGGCGATCGTGAGCCACGCCGTGCGGGCGGGACGCGCGTCCTTCTTGCTCATCTCTTCCTCCTAATGGTTGGATCCCTCCGGAACTGCGACGGCGTGCTCGGGCCGCCAGCCGACCAGCACCTCCCTACCGCGTTCGGACGCCGACTCCCCGGGGTCGCCCTCCGTGTTTTGACGCACCAGTTGAAGCCTGCCGCCGCCGGCCAGCTCGACCGTGTAGCGGGTCAGCATCCCCGCATAGGCCACCTCGGCGATCCGGCCAGGCTCGGTGCGCAGGCCGTTCGGCGGGGTCGCCGGGTCGAGCAGCTGCACCTTCTCGGGGCGGATCGTGAAGCGGGCCCCGTCGCGCTCGAGCAGGTTCGAGACGCCGACGAAGCCGGCGACGAACTCGCTGCCGGGCCGCTCGTAGAGCTCGACCGGCGAGCTGACCTGCTCGACGCGCCCTTCGTTGAAGACGGCGATCCGGTCGCTCATCGTCAGCGCCTCGTCCTGGTCGTGGGTGACGTAGACGAAGGTGATCCCGACCTCGCCCTGGATCGCCTTCAGCTCGACCTGCATCTGCTCGCGCAGCTTCAGGTCGAGGGCGCCGAGGGGCTCGTCGAGGAGCAGCACCCGGGGGCGGTTGACGATCGCCCTGGCCAGCGCCACCCGTTGCCGCTGGCCGCCGGAGAGCTCGCCCGGCTTGCGGCGCTCGTAGCCGGGCAGGCGCACCATCTCCAGCGCCTCGTCGCGGCGCTGCGCCCGCTCGGCCTTGCCGACGCCGCCGACGCGCAGCCCGTACTCGACGTTCTCGCCGACGGTCATGTGGGGGAAGAGCGCGTAGTCCTGGAAGACCGTGTTGACCGGACGGTCGTAAGGGGGGACCCCCGTCATGTCCTCTCCGGCCAGCTCAACGGTGCCCTCCGTGGGCCTCTCGAAGCCGGCGATCATCCGCAGCGTCGTCGTCTTGCCGGAGCCCGAGGGGCCGAGCAGCGTGAAGAACTCTCCGCGCTCGATGTTCAGATCGACGCCCGCAACCGCCCGTACCTCGCCATAACGCTTGACGAGGTTGGTCAAGCGGATGTCAGGTGGAGCGGTTACACAACGAAGTTATCCGAGTGGTTCAACCAGTCAAGGACAAACTCCTGCCGGCGCGTTGGCCTTGGTGGAGTACGGCTCGGCGTCAACGATGGGTCGCCAGCCGCTCCACGGCTGCGCGGAGGCTGGCCGGGTCGACCGCGGGAAAGCGAAACAGCTCCGGCTCGATCGCCTCGAACAGCTCAAGGAGCCTCCCTGGCTCGACGAGGCCGGCGTCGACCATGCTGCGCACGTCCTCCAGGTCCAGCTCGAAGCCCCGCTCGAGCTTCGACATTGCCTGCGAGTAGGGGTCGAAGTCGAAGACGTCGAGATTGCCCTCGCGGAAGCGGAAGCGGGACCGTTCCCGCCATTCCGGCAGAGGAGGGAGGAAGTCGAGCGGCGATGCCAGCTCGACGTTGAGTTCGATCTCCTCCTTGAGATCTCGAATCCGGCCCAAGGCCGCATCCGAGTCGGGCTCGAAGCGCACGTCGACGTCCACCGTGGAGTCTCGCCAGCCCTCCAGCACCGCGGTCGCGCCGCCGGTCAGGTACATGCGCGTGCCCGAGGGTACGGTCCGCCCCAGGTCCCTGGCAAGGGCCTCGATCCGCTTGGCGTCAGCCGCGCGGCGCACGGGCGGCCGCCGCGAAGCTGGCGACTCGTCTGAGGAGCGCGTTGTGGCGCGAGTGCGCCCCGTCGCCCAGTTCGCGGCTCAGGCGCTCGTAGAGCGCGTGCGACGCGGGAACGTCGTCTTCGATGCGTGGGGTGTCGAACCCCACCTCGCGCAGACGCGTCGCCGCGCAGCGCACGGCCGTCGCGTTGACGCTGTCGCGGCCAGCCTCGAGGTCCGCAAGGCCTGGCA
>DASWMG010000078.1:0-3123 GCA_036399875.1 Solirubrobacterales bacterium | reverse complement strand
GCCGAGCTCAACGAGGGCAAAGGGAAAGAGGGCAAAGGCAGGCCGCAGTACGAGGTCGTCGTCGTCCAGGACGAGTTCGACCTCGAAGCTCCCGCCGACGCCAACGGCATCGCCGGCGACGGCCCGGGCGGCGAACTGGCGAACGCCGAGGTGATGGGCCACCTGACGATGCGCGACGTGATCCTCGCCCGCCACGGCGGCGGCGTCCACACCTCCAACCCGTGGGGCGGCAACTTCAACACGTTGCTCCCGTTGACGGTCGCCGGCCAGCCGATCTCGATCAAACGCGGCTGGACCGCTGTCGACGCCAGGGTGCGCGGCAGCCAGCCGTTCCGCTTCGTCAACACGCACCTGGAGGCGTTCGAGCCCAACATCCGCGCCGCGCAGGCGGCCGAGCTGGTGGCGCCGGGCGGCCCGGCGACGGGAGAGCTCCCGGTGGTCCTCGTCGGCGACCTCAACTCCGACGACGACACGGTCACGCCGGTCAACCGGAAAGCGTTCGAAGTGCTGGTCGCGGCGGGCTTCGTCTCCCGCAGCACGAATGACCCGCTCAGCTGCTGCCTCAAATCGCCGCTGCTCGCGGTCGGCGCCGGCGGTGCCGTCAGCGACTTCAACCATCAGGTCGACCACGTGCTGACGAACGCCCCGGCGCTAATCACACTGCAGAGCTCCCTGGTGACCGGGCTGCAGCCGGTCAACGGCTTCTGGAACTCAGACCACGCCGGCGTCTTCAGCGCCCTCAGGTTCCACGGTTAGACGCGCTTCGCTGCCGGCTGGGGCGTCAGCCCTGGCCGGCGGTGCGGGCGACGAACTCGGCCACTTCTTCGGCCTGGTCGCCGTTGAGGATGCCGGCCGGCATCCGGCCCGGCTCAGTCGTTGAGTCGACGCCTTTTTCGATCGCGGTCAGGACGCGGCCTTCGTTCGTTTTGGCCGACTCGCCTTCCACCGGCCCGGCCGGCGCCAGCAGCGTGTCCAGGTTGGGTCCGAAGTTGCCGTCGGTCTCGGCGGCGTAGAGCGTGTGGCAGCCCCCGCAGTTGGTGTCGAAGAGGGCCTTGGCCTCGTCCAGCTCGCTCGGCACGTGCGCTTCCGGAGCCGACTCGCCGTCGGCGCGGAAGGCCAGCCAGGGGATGAGGACGGCCAGGAAGAGGACCAGGAGTCCGAAGCTGACGAAGGTCTTCTTGCTCATGCGCGAGCGGCACGGTACCAGGGACACATGCGCCGCAGCGCGCACTCGCCGCAGCGGGGTTTCGGCCGGCAGATCGTGCGGCCGTGCCGGATCAGGTTGACGTGCAGCTCGTAGGCGTCCTCGGGATCGACCACCGCCAGCATCTCGTCGTGGGCCCGCTCGAAGGAGGCGCGTTCCGGGAAGAGCCCGAGCCGGCCGCCGACGCGGTGAACGTGGACGTCGACCGGGATCTCTGGGATGCCCCAGGTGAAGATCAAGACGCAGGCGGCGGTTTTGCGCCCGACCCCGGGCAGCGAGAGCAGGAAGTCGAGCGACTCCTCGCGCGGCGCCGTCCGCGTCCAGTCCAGGTCGGGATGGTCGCCGAGCCGCTCCAGGATCGCCTGGATCCGAGGCGCCTTCTGGCGGGCGAGACCGCCGGGGCGGATCGCGTCCTCCAGCTCGTCCAGCGGCGCCTCGCGGACCTCCTCCCAGGTCGGAAAGCGCTCGCGCAGCCGGGCGAAGGCGCGGTCGCGGTTGCGGTCGTTGGTGTGCTGAGAGAGGACGGTCTTGATCAGCTCGGCGATCGGGTGCCCGTGCGGCTCGTTGACGGGCTGCCCGTACATCTCGCGCAGTCGGTCGCGAATCGCCCGCACCCGTTGCCTCCGGGGCCTCGTCCAAGTCATCGTCGCGGACCCTATTGCCCTCTCGTGAGGGTCCTGTGACGGCGGGATTACAATTTCGGGATGCTCCGGCTCTGGGCGGCGATAGGAGCGCGGCTTCCGCGCGGGTGGGGCGACCTCGGTCGCCAGATCGCCCTGGTGCTGGTCGTCAACACGGCCTACGAGGTCGTGCGCGGGATCGCCGACGGCAAGAAGTCGGTCGCCTTCGCCCACGGCCAGCAGGTGATCGACCTCGAGCGCGCCACCGGCACCTTCTTCGAGCCCGACCTGCAGGCCCTCTTCCTGCCCGCCCAGTGGGTGATGGACTTCGCCAACCAGGTCTACATGAACAGCCAGTTCGCGGTGGTCCTCGGTTTCTTCGTCTGGCTCTACTTCTTCCGCAACGAGTCCTTCTACTTCGTCCGCAACATGTTCGCGGTCTCGATGGGCCTGGCCCTGGTCGGCTACGTGCTCTACCCGACCGCGCCGCCGCGGATGTTCCCCGAGTACGGATTCGTGGACACGATCAACGACTTCTCCAGCGTCAACCACGACTCGGCTTTGACCAAGCTCCTGATCAACCCCTACGCGGCGGTGCCGAGCCTGCACTGCGCCTTTGCGCTGATGATCGGGGCGACCGGCTTCCAGCTCGTTCGCCCACTGGCGCTGAAGGCGCTCTGGGCCGCCTGGCCGCTGCTCGTCGCCTGGGTCGTCGTCGTCACCGGCAACCACTACTGGGTCGACATCGCGCTCGGCTGGGCGGTCGCGATCGCCGCCGCGCTGATCGCCCGCGAGCTGTTCGCGCGCGCCCGGCCCGAGAAGTGGTCATGGCAAGTGGCGGGCCCTCGGGAGGCCGAGGCGTAGCAGCGAGCGAATCGCCGTTTTGCCGGCGGTCCGCCCGATAGCCTCAACCGTCGATGGAACCGTCGGCACCCCCGAGCCGGCCCGGTGGGCGCCGCAACGGCCGCCAGGCCCGCAACACGCAGGAGCTGCGCGCCTACGCCCGCGACCGCCTAATCGAGTCCCGCCTCACCCCCAACGCGATCTAGATGGCCGGCCTCGTCGGCAACGTGATCGCCGCCGTGCTCGTCACCCAGCGCCTCTTCTTCCTGGCCGGCGTCGCCTTCATCCTCGGCTCGGTGATGGACACCCTCGACGGCCGCTACTCGCGGATGTCGGGCAAGGGCACGATGTTCGGCGCCTTCCTCGACTCGACCCTCGACCGAGTCGAAGAGGGACTCGTCCTGACCGCGGTGGCGTGGTACTTCGCCGACAGCGGCGACGCAACCGCCGCCGCGG